>JAQGHW010000732.1 GCA_028291505.1 Rhodopila sp.
CCGCTCGGCCGCCGCGCCCCGTAATAAGTGAATCCGACAGGCCACCTGTCCCGGAACGCATCACCGTAGGCCCCCGTAAACCCGCCCCACCGCTTCCGAAATCGCCCCACTCGGCAGGCACGCGAAAACAATCCGCGCGGCCTCCGCCACACCCGCCGCTGAGGCGTGCGCCCGTGCCCCCTTGGCGACGAAAGGTGCAAGCGTCGCCTCGTTCGGATCGAACAAATGCAACTCCCCCCGGCATCCTGCAGACACTCGGCAATCGCCGATCCCATCTGTCCGAACCCCAAAAAATCCAAGCTCCATGATCCGCACCTGCAGGGCCGGATGGTGACACGGATTGCGCACCGTCGCACAATGCCGCGGTCCAGTTTGAAGGAGGAAACAGATGGGTATGCTTGATGGAAAGGTCGCCGTGGTCACGGGGGCCGGCGGCGGAATCGGACGCGCAACGGCAATCGCGCTGGCCGCCAACGGCGCGAAGGTCGTCGTCAACGACATCGGCGCAACGGTAACCGGTGAAGGCCAGGACGCCGGCCCAGCGCAACGCGTGGTGGCCGAGATCACCCAGGCGAACGGCGCCGGACGGGCGGTCGCCAACGGCGGCAGTGTCGCCAGCTGGGAAGACGCCCAGCGCATGGTGCAGGACGCGATCGACCATTTCGGCCGCATCGACATCGTCGTGAACAACGCCGGAATCCTGCGCGACCGCATGTTCCATTACATGTCGATCGAGGAATGGGACGCCGTGATCAAGGTCCACCTCTACGGGGCCTTCTACGTCTCACGCGCCGCCATTCCGCATTTCCGCAAGCAGGAGAGCGGCAACTACACCCACATCACTTCGACCTCCGGCCTGATCGGCAGCGTCGGCCAGGTGAACTACGGCGCGGCCAAAATGGGCATCGCCGGCCTCTCACGCAACATCGCGATGGATATGCAACGGTATAACGTGCGCTCCAACTGCATCGGCCCGCACGCGTTCAGCCGCATGATCGAAACCGTCCCCGGCCAGACCGAGGAGCAACTCCAGGCCCGAGCGGCAAAGACCCGTCCGGACCACATCGCGCAGTTGATCGCGTTCCTCGGCACCGATGCAGCATCCGGCGTGTCCGGCCAGATCTTCGGCGTGCGCGGCAACGAGGTCTATCTCTACAACCAACCCCGTCCGATTCGTATCATGGCGCGTCCCGACGGCTGGACCCCCGAAAAGCTTGCCGAACATTGGCTGCCGGCAGTGAAAAACAGCTTCACCCCGCTGGAACGCACCCGCGACGTCTTCGGGTGGGATCCGATCTGATCGTTCGACTACATGCCTCTGCGCCCTACGCAACGTTACTTCTGTCATGGCCGGGTTTAGCCCGGCCACCCACGACTTCCTGGCGAAGTCGCGGGTGGCCCGGTCAACCCTCGTTCGCATGCTTGCTCGCCCGACCACTACACAGCGGCCAGTGACCCGCGACCCAAGGACCACCACCACATGCCATCCACCCTCCGCGGCGCCGACATCGTTGTCCGCACTCTCGAACGTGCCGGCCACACCGACATCTTCACGCTGTCCGGCAACCACATCATGTCGCTCTTCGACGCCGCGATCGAAACGAAACTATCGCTCATGCACGTTCGGCATGAAGCCGCCACCGTCCACATGGCAGATTCGTATGGACGTTTGACCGGACGTCCCGGCATCGCCTGGGTCACCGGCGGCCCCGGCCACGCCAACGCGGTGGGCGCGCTGTTCACCGCCCTTGGGCAGGAAACCCCGATGGTGCTGCTATCCGGCCACACCGAGACCGACCAACTCGGCCGCGGCGGATTCCAGGAACTGCGGCAGGTCGACATGGCCGCTCCCGTCTGCAAGGCCGCCTGGATGGCAACGAACACCGCCACCGTCGGAATGGACGTGGCAAAGGCCCTCCGTCTCGCCACATCCGGCCGCCCCGGACCGGTGCACCTCAGCCTCCCCTCCGATGTGCTCGACGCGACCGTGCCGGAAAACACCGTAGTTTGGCCCACCGGCGCAGACCTCACCGCGCCGCCGCTGCCACTGAATGACGCAGCAACCGATGCGATCCTCGCGCTGCTGGCAACCGCAAAGCGCCCGCTGGTGATCGGCGCTCCCGTCCTGGCAACCCGTTCCGGCCGCGATCTGTTACGCCGGATCGAAAACGCACTGACGATCCCGGCCTGCCTCAGCGAGGGCCCACGCGGCTTCAACGACGCCAGCCTTGGCGCCTACGCCGAGGTCGCCAAAAACGCCGACATGGTCCTGCTGCTCGGCAAAGCCCTCGATTTCACCTTGAAGTTTGGCGGACCACCATTCGCACCGGATTGTCGTTTCATTTCCATCGATCCGGACGGGGCCATCCTCGATCGCGCGGCCCGATCCCGCGGCCTGGCCTTCGGCTGCATCGCGGACACCTACCCGGCCGGCGAAGCCTTGATCGCCAGGGGCCGAACCCGCACCGACACAACCTGGCTGACCGAGGCCCGAACCTGCTTCGACGACCGGCCGCCGGCATGGGCCGATCTGGCATCCAAGACTCAAGGAATGCTGCATCCCGCACAGGTATTCCGCACGCTCCAACCATTCCTTGACCGTGACAAAGACAGCGTGCTGATCTGCGACGGCGGGGAATTCGCCCAATGGGGCCAAAGCATGTTGCGCAACGACCGGCGCATGATCAACGGCGTGGCCGGCTCGATCGGGTCGTCCCTGCCAATGGCATCCGGTGCCCGCGTGGTCGAGAAAACCGCACCCATCTTCGCCGTCCTGGGCGATGGCACCTTCGGCTTCCACATGTCGGAAATCGAAACGGCCGTCCGCCTCAACCTGCCCTACGTCGCCATCGTCGGCACCGATTGCCGATGGAACGCCGAGTACAATCTGCAAGTCCGCGACTACGGCCCGAACCGCACCCACGGCTGCGAATTGAACCCCACCCGCTACGACCTCGTCGCCGCCGCGCTCGGTGCTCATGGCGAACTCGTAACGAGCGCCGATGAATTGTCCGCCGCGATCCAGCGCTCGCTGGCCAGCAAGAAGCCGGCGGTGGTGAACGTAATGATCGAGAGTATTCCATCACCTGTCGTAAGGCGGACCTGAACGGTTTGAGCCTAGAGCATGATCACGCTGAGCGGCCAGCGTTTCGTTGGCGTCAGCCAAGCTGACGAAACGCGAGGGGAACGTTCAAAGCGTGTGAATCATGCGATCAAACAAGGGGATAGAGCGTTTTCAACCTGCACGCAGGACATTGCGCGCAATGTCCGGGTCAGGGTGAAAACGCTCTAAGCCGCATCCTCGGCACAGATTAATTCCAGCGGCGTTGCCAGACTGCCAAACAGGCTGGCGACCCCAGCCCGCAGAACCTCGTTCGATCCGGACAGGTCCGTTCGCCCGACCAGCCGCCCAGTCGCCTCGAGATCTTCAAAATCCCGGTCCCGGTGCACGGTATCGGTCCGCAGGTAATGCAGGAACCGCACATCGGCGAGTTCCGCCGGATGCGCCTGATCAAAAGCCGCCTGGTTGGGGAAGTTGAACCGAAGCGGAAGCGTGCGGGCTGGAACGCCGGACTTCGCGACGGCCAGCGCCAAGGCGAGTTGATCGAACCAGTACGTGTCCGCCATCAGACCGCGCAAAAACGCGACAGCCGCCTGATAAGGCTCGCACAGCCGCTCGAATAGCGCGCGCGGTCCGAAAACCATGCCTGAATTCGCGTACCACGGACCCAAATGTCCCACCGGCCCCATGATGCCGTTGCCGCTATAGTCGTGCGCAAACCGGGGCGCCTCGATCCCGAACAGATTGAACAGCATGCGCCAGTCCTGGTCGCCGATCGGCGAGACGTGAGCCTGCACGCCCTGGATCGCGTCCACCGCAAACAATTCATCGAATGCCCGCGTCACCAGCACGTCGCAATCGAGAATAATCACATGGTCCCCGACAAACGGCCCATGAAACCGGTCGTTCATGGTGGCGAGATACTCAGAGCGCGTCCCAGCCCATTCGTTCATGCGATCCGCTGCCAGCCAGTGCACCCGCTGACCAAGCGTGTTTTCGACCCGGTCGATTTCACCGGCCGCCGGTTCCTGGTGCGTGCCGACGCTGATGCGGAAGATCGTGTCGGGATAAAATCGGCGGAACGATGCCATGATCAGGCGGGTGCGGTTGAGCCACGCCGGCCGGGGCGATATTGGAATTCTTACTTCCAGCGTCATGACTTCTTCACCTCGGGCGGCAATTTGTCAGCCCGCATGCAACCTCGAACGATCATGATCTGCATCCCGGCCATGCCATCAGGCCATCGCGGGGACGGCATGCATCGCAGCAAGCTGCTTCGCCGCCTCCGCGAGGCCCAGCCGCATTTGCGCGAGTTCGCTGTGTGCCGGCGCCATCAGCCGCTCGAAGCCGACAAAATGCTGAGCGAGGCCAATGGCCGCCTCGGTGAACCGCCCCGCTTCGGCGGAGGCCGTCAACTGTTCGTAAAAGTCCTGCGTGATGCTGTTGAGGCGCATCGCTCCGATGGACCCATCGTGCCGAAGTCCTGCGTCGATCACACCAGCCACCGCGGCTTTCAGCTCAGGCTCATCCGGGCGCATCGACGCATCGGTGTGTGCCGCCAACCGAGCCAGCAGCACGCCGGGATCGGTAAACCAGGCCTCATACGGAACAATACACACCGGCGCCGTCCCGACCGCCGCCACGGCATGTGCGTTGTAGACCATCCACCGATATTCGCGATCATCATGGGCGAAACGGTCGCGATCCCCCAGCGAGCGGCCAACCTGCCGCGGATCACGCACGCAGAATACATAGCGCGGCTCCAGGCCAAGATCCGTGAAGATCTCCCGCCACATCGGCAGCGCACGACATGTGCGCGGATCCTTGAACCCGAAGCGTGGACTGTCCCCGATGCGATGACGCAACCATCCGATCAGCTCGTTGCGTACAGCCCGCACAGCAGGTTCCGCCCACCAGCCCGGCGCAAGAGCGTGAGCATGCAATGGGCTGGCGTAGTCACGGCCCAGAAGTTGAAGGATTCGATCATGAGCGTTCACGATCTCCTCCCGTTCCCACAGTCCTTTCAGCGCATCCGGTCTGCGCTGGGGGTCATCAGCCATGTCCAGGCCCAGCATGCTGAGAATGTGCGCGCACATGGACGTGCCACTTCGATGCATTCCAAGAACGACAACGACAGGCCGCCCGGTCGGGTGCTCAAGTCGGATGATGGCAGACACCCTCAGTCTCCTTGTGTCATCGAAGCAAAACCCGGTCGTTGCATGAACTGCCCGGGGAATGCGCCCCTCGTGAAAACGCAATTCAATAGTTTGGCAACGATTCGTTAACAACAAATTAACTTAAAGCATGATCGCGCTGGGCGGCCAGCGTTTCGTTGGCGTCAGCCAAGCTGACGAAACGCGAGGGGAGCGTCCGTCGTCCGCAGGACGCGCTGTTCGCACGAAGCGCGTGAATCATGCGATCAAACAAAGGGATAAAGCGTTTTCAACCTGCACAGTCAGCCCAAACATGCTCTGGGATAAGCCAAATTGACTATCGTTCCCGATTCGATACCACATTGCCTATGCAATCCGATCGCCCAGCGCCCGGCGCAAGATCGCCGCCTGATCGCGACTGCAGAATTTACGATACCCCGCCAACCCGATCGCCTCGCGCGCCGGCCGATCCGCCGCCAGTTCGACCACCTTCGTCACGATGTCCTCATAGGCGGCGGCAACGAACGCCCCGTCCAGATCCGTATCGATCCGTTCGCCCGGGTTGACCTCGCTCACAACCGCCTTCCTGTTCGCCAGCTGGTACGACACACGCACGATCTCGAACGCCCCCGGCTCATGCGCATGCACATTCAGGACGATCTTCGCTCGGGTCATCAATGCGTCTCGTTCCGCGCCATACACCCCGAAAGCGTGATGAAACCTCAACCCCCGCGAACGGATCGAATCAAAAATGACCCCCCTTCTCGCCGCATACGAACCGCAGAACAGAACATCGATGTCCTCCGTCGCAACAGCCGTTATCCGCGTGAACTGAGGCACATATCCCAGCGGCACATACGCCACCTGGCGGCCCAGAAGCCCCTCCAGCATGCGCGTGTTATCGAAACTATAGTCCCAGACAACGACACGCCCGAGCAGCGCCCTGTAGTGCGTATTCATCCAATCCGAACTGGCGTGCTCGCTGTTGTACACAATGGCACTGTCGGGAACCCTGGCGCACGCCTCCGCGGAAAGAAGATGCGCCCCGATCAGGATCGCGTTTCCCGGCACCGCGTCATGCGGATTGCCCAGACTGACGTTCTGCTCCAACTGCCGAAGGCCGTAGAACACCGCGTCCACCAGCTCCTGCAGGGCGGCGACGTGAACATAGCCCGGTATCCGCGGGACGACCACGGTCCATCTCCGAAACGGAATGATGCCCACCACCCGCTGAACGTCGCAGTTCGCGTTACCACCAACCACCGCGTCCAAATCGCTCAACCCAACGGCGCGACAGCGAAAGCGTCTGGCACCGCCCCGCGACAATGCCGTTGCCACATCTCACTGAACGCCGCCTCGACATGCCGGGTCATCAGCGCCGCGTTGAACAGCGGGCTGCTCGTTCGCCCATCCCGCACCCGCTGCCGCACCGTCGCCAACCCGGCCCTGTCGCCCGCCAGACGCAGCGCCAGCGCCTCGTATTCCGGCCACGTTTCGGTCACCAGGTCGCCCAGCCCCATCGCCGACAGCAGGCTGCCGGACACCCGCGACACAAACGTCTCCCCCATGCAGGAGATCAGCGGAACCCCCGCCCACAGCGCATCGCTGGCCGTGGTGTGAGCACAATACGGCTGCGTATCGAGACACAAATCCGCATGCCGCAGCCGCCCGAGATGGTCCGCTGGCGCCAGCACCGGCCCGAAGATCAGGCGCGATGGATCGATGCCGCGCGCCGCCGCTTCCCGCTGCAGATTGGCGGTGGCGAAGCGGTTCCAGTTCAGCAGCCACAACACCGAATCCGGCACGTCGTGCAGCAACCGCATCCACACGTCGAACACCGGCGGCGTGATCTTGTACGCCTGGTTGAAGCAGCAGAACACAAAGGCGGCGTCCGGCAGATCGTGATCGGCCCGGGTATCTGCCGCCTGCCCGATCGGCCGATGCATGTTCGGTTGATACGAATGCGGCAGATGCACCAGCTTCTCGGAGAAGAACGGCGCCATCGCCGGCGGCACGATGACCGGGTCCACCATGATGTAGTCGATGAAGCCAGCCCCCATCGTCCCCGGATAGCCCAGGTAGTTCACCTGGATCGGCGCGGGGCGATAAGCCACGATCTCCGGTCGTGACCCAGCAGTATATCCTTTCAGGTCCACCAGTATATCGATGCCGTCGGCCCGTATCCGCCGGGCCGCCTGCTCATGCGACAACCCATTAAGATCGCTGAACCCATCAAACGCCGCCTCCAGCCGCCGGCGGTCCTCACTCCCATCATCCGGCCCGATGGAATAAGCGAAAGTCTCGAACCGCGACCGGTCGTGACACTCGAACAGCCCCGTCATCAGGAACGCCGTGGCATGTCGTCGGAAGTCGGTGGACAGATAACCGATACGGATCCGGTCGCCGGTGTGCGGCACCGGCGGCTGCATCTCGACGATCCCCGCCGAAAGCCCATCGGCCCACTGCCTGGCACTCGCCAGTTGCTGTTCGGCGGTTGAATCCACCATCAGAAAGATGAACGGGCTCGCTTTCCCCGCGCCGGAATGAACGCCCTCC
>JAQGHW010000751.1 GCA_028291505.1 Rhodopila sp.
CCGGGCGGATCAACTGCATCAGGTCCTTGTCGGAGGACACGATGGTCACCTGGCCGCCCTGGTTGGTGGTGGCGAGGGCGTAGGCGGCGATCAGGTCATCGGCTTCCCAGTCGGCCAGCTCGATCGCGGGGACGCCGAAGGCTTCGGTGGCTTCCCGCACCAGGGCGAATTGGGGGATCAGTTCGTCGGGCGGCGGGGGACGGTGGGCCTTGTAGGCGTCATACAGGCGGTTGCGGAAGGTCAGGCGGCCGGCGTCGAAAATGACGGCGATGTGGGTGCCGACGTGTTCCTTCAGCAGCTTGGCCAGCATGTTGGTGAAGCCGAACACCGCGTTCACCGGGGTTCCGTCCGGGCGCGTCATTGGCGGCAGGGCGTGGAAGGCGCGGAAGATGAAGCCCGATCCGTCGATCAGGATCAGGTGCAACGGTCGGGTTCCGGCGGGTGCACCCGTGGCGATATCGCCCGGGACGTCCGTTGGGATGTCCCGCGAGACTTCCTCGGCAATGCCCCCGGGGATGTCCGCTGAAACGTCCCCTGGGATATCCGTTGGGATGTCCTCTGGGATGTCAGTGTCCGTGGTCGTCGTCGGCTCCCGGGTTCAGGACGTAAAGACGCGAGCAATAGGGGCACATCACCTGTTCCCCCTTGATGCGCAGAAAGACCCGCGGGTGACCCAAGGCACTGTTGCCGCCATCGCAGGCAACGGTGCGCGAGTCCACATATATGGTCTCGATGGGTAACACCTGTTTTCCCGTGGGGGTTTCAGTGGACGATGTCGTCATCGGGGCGGTGCCATCCGGCATTTTGATCCTCAGTATGGTCGGGGACGCGGCGTGATGATAGCGATGCGGCGAATGCTTTCAACCGTGCTCCTGTGAACCGGCTTCCGGCGTCCATTCTGCTGGCTGCGGTGCTGCTGGTCCCGATCCTGCTGACTGGGTGTGTCGGGCGGATTGCGCCGCCTGGTCCGACAGTGGAGATACCGACGGAAACCGCGGATTCGTTCGTGATGCCGGATGGCACGGCGCTGCCCTATCGGGTCTGGCTGCCGGCTGGGATGGTAGCTGGGGGTGGCGGCGCGCTGGCGGGGCGCGGGGGGGTGCCGTCCACCATTATCCTGGCCCTGCACGGCATGAACGACAGCCGCGACGCGTGGGAGTACCCTGCCCCAGCGCTCGCCGCGGCTGGGATCGCGGTGTTCTCACCCGATCTGCGCGGGTTTGGCGCGACCGGCACGCGCGGTTTGTGGCCCGGCACGGCCGGACTGACCAGCGACGTGCGGGTGATGGTGCGGCTGCTGCGGGCGCGCTATCCGGGGGCGAAGTGCTATCTGATGGCCGAGAGCATGGGGGCGGCCGCCTTGATGGTGCTGGCGACCGAACCGAAGCCTCCGCCGGTCGACGGTTACGTGCTGATCGCCCCCGCTATCTGGGGGCGGGCGGAGATGAACCTGCTGATGCGGGCGACGCTGTGGTTCTTCGACCATACGATGCCGGGGCTGACGCTCAGCGGGGGCGGGTTCGTCAAGGTGACCGCCAGCGACAATCGGCAGGCGCTGATCCGGTTGTCCACCGACCCGCTGACGATCCACGAGACGCGGGTGGACGCGATCAAGGGCCTGGTGGATCTGATGGACCAGGCGCACGCCGCCGCGCCACATTTCCACGCGCGCGCGCTGTTCATGTATGGCGGGCACGACGAGTTGATCCCGGCTCGGGCGACCGCGGCCACCTGGCGGGCGCTGCCGCCGGGACCGGACCGGGCGTTCTATCCGGATGGTTACCATCTGCTGCTGCGCGACAAAGGCCGGGAGGTGGCGATTGGCGACATCCTGGCCTGGATGCGCAACCCGGACGCGCCGCTGCCATCCGGGGCGGAAGATGCCGCCCGGGAGTGGTTGCAGAAGCAAGACGAGCCGCACTGAGGTTCGGCGGGCGATACGACGGAGTTTGGGGACAGGACACTGGGGTCAAAAACCCACCCAACTCGGCCGCCGAGTTGGGTGGGGGAGCGGACGTAGGACATTGGGGCCTCAACGGCCGCTTTGCGCCGATCCTAGTCGTTGGCAGCGAGGCGGGCGCCTCCATAAAGCTGCCGTTCGCTCAGGATTGGCAGGTGCCGCCGGGTTGGAACTGTAGCTGACTTACCCACCAGATTTCTGCATGGGACGGCTCGGGGCGCGAAGATTATGTGGGCGGGACCGGCACGAGCCCATAACGCAACATTGTCTCCTTCATTCGCACCGGGTCAGGAGCGCCGCCTGACGTCAACGCCGCCATTTCGCGGAAATAAGCGGGGCCGAGTACGCCGGGCGTCAGGATGCCAAGACACGTCGTGGCCTCCTGCGTGTCGTTTCGGAATCCATGCACGACCCCACGTTTGATGAAAACGGATTGGCCCGGTCTCAGCACGATGTCCTGATGGGCAACGCGGAAGGTTGTCGCACCCGTCAATCCGTAAGCGACCTCATCCCAGCTTTCATGATAGTGGGGCACCGGCATGCGGGCGTTTGGCTGCACTGTCATTTCGAACACATCGAGGCTGCCTCCGGTATCTTCCTTGCTCTGAAGAAACCGCACCTCCAGCCCGCCAACGCGAATTGTCTCTGACATATTCTTACTCTCTGACAGCGGCTCGGTCCGATCCTAGCCTTGAGTGCAGAATGCCTGATTTCCTCGGCTGGGAACACTCTACGTCAGGGGTCTTTCGTCACCGCGAAAATCTGGAATTTGCGCCACGGTACGCTCGCTCCCATTTCCGCTTCTTACCAATCTGGCTTGGCAGGACCGTGACTGCGAAGGGCCGCTTGGAGGCGGGACCGGTGAACGTCTGTGATCCTGTGCCCGACGCCCGAAAGCGGTCCGTCCATCTCGGCCGGTTGCGCTACAGCTACGGAGGGCAATTTTGGGTCGAACCCAGCGATTTCTGCCTGGATTTGAACACTAGCGCC
>JAQGHW010000793.1 GCA_028291505.1 Rhodopila sp.
ACAAATCCTTGACCAAGGACCTCAAGGACCTGCGCACGCTGCTCAGTAACGACAAGCTGCGCTGGGTGCGCATCACTGAGGAACTGGAAGATACCCGCAAGAAGTTCGGCTCCGGCCCGCTGGGCGACCGGCGCACGGAACTGGGGACCGCGCCGGCCGTGGTGGACGTCAACACCGATGCCTACGTGGAACGTGAACCGATTACGGTAATCCTGTCGGAGAAAGGCTGGATCCGCGCGATCAAGGGCGCCGTCGCCGAACCGGGCGATCTGAAATTCAAGGAGGGCGACAAGCTGCGGCTGCTGCTGCCCTGCCAGACCACCGACAAGCTAACCTTGCTGGCGACCAACGGAAAAGCCTTCACGCTGAAGGCCGCCGACCTGCCCCGCGGCCGAGGCGACGGGCAGCCCGTGCGGCTGCTGGCGGAACTGACCAATGAGGACGAAATCACTGCGCTGTTCGTCGCGGTCGAGGGAACCCGTTACCTGATCGCCTCCAACACCGGCCGCGGCTTCATCGTCCCCGCTGCCGAACTACTTGCCGAGAAACGAACCGGCAAACAGGTGCTGAACCTGAAACCAAAGGAGGAAGCCGCATTGTGCGTCCCCGCCGAGGGCGACCACGTCGCCATCATCGGCGAGAACCGCCGCCTGCTGGTGTTCCCGCTGGACCAGGTCCCCGAAATGGCCCGCGGCTCCGGCGTCATCCTGCAACGCTACAAGGACGGCAACCTGTCGGACGTGAAGATCTTCCGCCTCACCGACGGCCTCACCTGGAAGCTTGGCGATCGCGTACGCACCGAAACCGATCTGCGCCCCTGGCTCGCCGAACGCGGCACCGCCGGCCGCCTGCCGCCAAACGGCTTCCCCAGAACGCCGAAATTCGGCGGCTGAGGCTATCCGATGCGGCCGCCCCCAACCGTCGGACATTCCTTCCCGTCACGGCGTGGTTCCTCCGGGCCACCGATCGCCGCACCGAGCTGGAATGGGCCCACCGGACAAACCACGTCATGATCGAAAGTCGCAACACCGCTAATCGGACCGGGAACCTGCGCCATGCCTGACGTGACCGAAGCCGTGCGACCCGCCCCCGTCGCCTCACCCCCCAGGACCAGGGCCCCCTGGCTCTTTCCCGCAATCCGCGTCCTTCTCGTTATCGCGGCCGGCTTCCTCGCCTGGTATGTCGCCGGACATTGGAACCGCTGGACCGGCGCCGCCCGCTACGAGGCAACCGATGACGCCTACACCGCCGGCGACGTCACCCCTCTGGCGGCGAAAGTGTCGGGCTACGTCGCAACCCTCGGCGTCACCGACTATCAGACCGTCCACAAGGGCGACCTGATCGTCGAGATCGATGCCTCCGACTACCGAGCCCAACTTTCGCAAGCACAGGCCAATCTTGCCGCGGCACAGGCGGCATTGGCCAACCTGGCGAACCAGAAGGACGTCCAGCGCGCCCTGATCCGCCAGGCCGAGGCAACCATCCAGGCAACCCAGGCCGACCAGCTGCGATACGCACTGGAATCGAAACGACAGCGTGAGCTGCTGCAGACCCGCATCGCCGGCACCGAGCAACTGGTCGAACAGGCGGACGCCAATCAAAAACGCACCGACGCACAACTGCAACTCAACATCGCCCAGCTCGACCAGCAAAAGGCCCTGCTGGCCAGCCTGGACGTGCAGGGGTTCCAGTTGCAGGCGCAAGTCCGCGGTGCCGAGGCGCAAGTTACCCTGGCCCGCAACAACGTGGAATACACCAGAATCATTTCTCCAGCGGACGGACTGGTCGGCCTGCGTCAGGTTCGTCCCGGCCAGTTCGTCAATGTCGGCACGCAGGTGATCTCGGTGGTTCCCCTGCCGCGCATCTGGGTCATCGCCAACTACAAGGAGACGCAGATGACCAACATCCGTCTCGGCGACCCCGCGCGGGTGACCGTGGACGCCTTCCCCGACCTCGCCCTTACCGGCCACGTGGACAGTTGGTCGCCCGGTACCGGCAGCACCTTCGCCCTGCTGCCCCCCGACAACGCCACCGGCAACTTCACCAAGGTCGTGCAGCGCGTGCCGGTGAAGATCCTGCTGGACGACAACCCGGCGCTCGGCACCCTGGTCCGCCCGGGCATGTCGGTCGAGGCCAGCATCGACACCGGACCCATCGAGAACCGCGAACCCACCCCCGGTTCAACCGAGAAAACTCGCGCCGGCCGCCCGACTACGCCCCCCGTGCCAGCCCCGGCACCCGGCAGATGACGCTGCATCTGGCGCCGGTCAGCGCGACAGGACGAGCACTCCACGCCATCGCCGATGCCCACCCGCGCCTGAGCGCGGACACGCTTCGCCCATACATCGGTATCTTCGGGGTCTTGCTCGGTTCGATCATCGCGACCCTCGGCGGCCGGGTCACCAGCTTCGGCCTGGCGGACCTGCGAGGCGGTCTGCAAACTGGCTTCGATGAGGGCGCCTGGATCACCACCGCCTTCGGTATCGGCCAGATGGTGGCCGGCGTCGCCTCACCCTACCTCGGAGCCATCTTCGGCGTCCGCCGCGTCCTGCTGCTCGGCATCCTGGCCATGTTCATCGCTAGCTTCCTCGGGCCGCTGTCGCCCAACCTCAACGCCTTCATGGCCATGCAGGTACTGGGAGGCATCGGTTCGGGCACCTTCATCCCCCTCACCATCAGCTTCATCATCCGCAGCCTGCCGGCCCGCCTGGTCGTCTACGGCATTGCCTTCTACGCAATGAACTCGGAACTGTCTCAGAACATCGCGGCCTCGCTGGAAGGCTGGTACTCGGACCACTGGTCCTGGCAGTGGATCGACTGGCAATACTGCGCCATGCTGCCGCTGATGTTCGGCTGCGTCTGGTTCGGCGTCCCGCGTGAGCAAATAAACACCAGCCTGATGCGCGATCTCGACTGGGCCGGCCTCGCCTATGCAATGATCGGCTTCGGCCTGCTGTTCGCCGGCCTCGATCAGGGCAACCGCCTCGGCTGGAGCAATAACGGTCTGGTCATCGGCCTGCTCTTGTCCGGCACCCTGATCACCGGAGCCTTCGTCTTCCGGGAACTGACTACACCGCGCCCGTTTCTAAATCTCGCACGCCTGCTGCGCGGCAATCTCTTACTGTTGTTGCTATTGCTCGCCGGCTTCCGCTTCATCATCCTGTCCACCGCCTACATCATCCCCACCTACCTGCAGAACGTGCAGAACTTCCGGGAATTGCAGGTCGGCAGCGTGCTGTTGTGGATCGCCCTGCCGCAACTCATCCTTGCCGTTCCACTGGCGGAACTGCTGCGCCGCACCGACGGCCGATGGGTGCTCGCCCTCGGCAGCGCGCTGATCGGCATCGCCTGCTGGATGGCGACGGACCTGACCAGCCAATGGGCAACCGGCGATTTCCTGCCGTCGCAGATCCTGCAGGCAATCGGCCAGTCCTTCGCACTGACCGCTCTGCTGGCCCTGGTCGTCCGCACCATCAACCTGGCCGATGCGCTTGCGATCGGTTGCCTGCTGCAGATCAGCCGATTGTTCGGCGGCGAGGTCGGCACCGCCTTCATGCAGACCTTCGTGCGCGTGCGTGAGCAGATCCACTCCAACCTGGTCGGCCTGCATGTCGACGGTTCGGGTTTCACCATCGACCGTTTGACCGCGTACCGTGGCATCGTCGGCACCCACACCGCCGATCTCGCGGACGCCGCCGCCCGAGCCGCCAAACTGCTCGCAACCACGGTGGCGCAACAGGCCTCGGTACTGTCCTTCATCGATGGCTTCATGGCCGCCGCCGGCGGAGCGTTCTTGTGCCTGCTGCTGGTCGCCCTCATGCACCGCCCGCCGCCCTCGCAATTCTGAGGCCAAACCGGCCCTCATTCTTCACTTTGGTGTGAAGTGTGCGGGCAGCATCGCGGGCGGCGCTTATACCGAGTTCGCGAAAGGTCCCGAGCGGGAGGCGGCGCATGCGCCCTCCGCGGTCGCGACATGCGAGCATCCACGATTTGTCCCTCCCCCCGGGCGTCAGCCTGATGCGAAGACCAGGGCATCCAGCATCCGAAAGTTTCACCCAGGCAGCGGTCCGCAACCGCCGCCCGCGCCGCGTGCTGGATCGCGGTTTCAGTGAGCCGAATCGTCATCGCCTACCTCTTCTGGTGTCGCTCGGCGGGGCTTCACAAACGGTGCAATATCCCGAGACGCTTTGAGATGTTACAGGACGAGTTAATCCAACTGATCGGGCGACGCGATGTGTGAATTCGGTAGGGCGTGTCCGGGCCAGCGGTCGCGGCACCTGTGTATACATGACCCAATCCCCTCAGGCCCGCCCCCCCTTGAGAACACCCCCCGAAGTGCGCCATAACGCACCCATCCGGAACAATCCCGGCCAGCCACAGTCACGGGTGAACCGTGCGCATCAGGGAGAAACACGACATGATCTCGACACGCCGCAGCCTTATCGGGGGCGCCGCCGCACTGTCGCTCACGCCAATGACCCGCCTTCATGCGCAGGCCCGCACCAAGCTGACCATCGGCGTCCTGACCGACCTGTCCGGCACCTATCGCGACAACACCGGCCCGACGTCCTTGGCAGCCACCCAACTCGCGGTGGAGGAAATGAAGTCCCACCTCGATTGCGATGTCGAGGTCATCAGCGCCGACCACCAGAACAAGCCCGACGTGGCGGTCTCCATCGCGCGCCAGTGGTTCGACAGCGGCGTGGACGTCGCGGCGGACGTACCGACATCCTCGGTCGCGCTCGCCGTCGCTCAGGTGGCGAAGGACAAGGACAAGCTGATGCTGAACGCATCCGCGACAGTCGCGTCGCTGACCGACGATCAGTGCAGCCCCAACACGATCGTCTGGAGCTTCGATACTTACGAGAATGCCCACTCCACCGGCGGATCGCTGGTCAGGCAAGGCTTCAAGTCCTGGTTTTTCATTACTGCGAACTACGCATTCGGTCAATCACTGGAGACCCTGACAGCAGAAGTGGTCAAGAACGGCAATGGCGAAATCAAAGGCGTGGCGCGCTATCCATTTCCGGACACAACCGATTTTTCCTCCTACCTCACACAGGCGCAGGCCAGCGGTGCCACCGTCGTCGGCTTCGCCAATGCCGGCCTGGATACCGAGAACTGCATCAAGCAGGCGGCTGAATTCGGTCTGAACAAGACAATGAAACTCGCCCCGCTGCTGATGTTCCTGCAGAACCCCCACGCCCTCGGTACCCAGATCTGCGGCGGTTTGCTGACAACCGAGACGTTCTACTGGGACATGAACGACCGCACCCGAGGCTTCACCAAGCGCCTGCTCGCCAAAACGAAGCAGAACAACTATCCGAACCAGGCGCATGCCAGCTCCTACAGCTCGACGATCCACTATCTCAAGGCGGTCGCGGCGCTGGGCGGTGCGGCGGCAAAGCAGAGCGGACGTGCGGTCATTGCCAGGATGAAAGCCCTGCCGACCGACGACGACGCCTTCGGCCCCGGTCGCGTCCGAGCCGACGGCCGCGGCGAATTCCCAGCCTATTTGTTCCAGGTCAAGTCGCCTGAAGAAAGCAAAAGCGAGTGGGATCTCTACAAGCTGATCAGCACCACAGCCCCCGCCGACGTGTTGCATCCGCTCAACGCCAAGTGCAACTTCCCAACGGGCTAATTTCCGCTGGGGGCCCCCTTGTGTCATGAGCCGGCGACCCACCGCCTTTTTGTGTCACGGCCGGGTTTGGCCCGGCCACCCGCGACCTCCCTCAAGCCGGCACCGCCACAGGCGCGCTCACCGTGAGCCCTCCGTCGCCGACCGCACATGCAAGCCAGCGTCAGCATCTATTAGGAAATATTTCTTGACAAACCGCGCAACTTGTGCTAGACGCCAACCATAGCATCAGGCCGCGGACCCCATGAAC
>JAQGHW010000821.1 GCA_028291505.1 Rhodopila sp.
CGGACTTGGACCTTGGTGAGTGGTCTATCGCCCTTTGAAGGCACCTGGCTTGCGCTTCTCCTTGAACTCCAGGTTGGCCTCCATGAAATCCTCCGTCAGATATAGTCGCATCGGAGCCTGCTGGAACGCGGCCTCCTTAGAGCGTTTTCACCCTGACTGTGCAGGTTGAAAATGCTCTAACCCTTTGTTTGATCGCATGATTCACACGCTTTGAACGTTCCCCGCGCGTTTCGTCGGCTTGGCTGACGCCAACGAAACGCCGGCCGCTCAGCGTGATCATGCTCTAGTGTCGCGAATCTGAAGTCCGCCATAGTGGCGAACCTCAGAATTCGCGACACTAGCTCTTTGTTTTCAGTGGCCTGCTGGTCCCCTGCGTGCGCCGCAAGATGCGACGGACTTCGGGGGCAGGACACTAGCGCAACGATCGAGCAACCAGCGGCGTGCCCTGACGGTCGCACGCACCGGCAGAGGCGGATTGGCCGCGACAGTTCGGACCAGTGTCAGTGCCTCTTCCATCACCTTGTCCTTGGGTGCGACGCGGTTGATCACGTTGGCAGCCAATGCTTCCTCGGCGGTGAAATATCGCCCGGTCAATGAAACCTCATCGCCGAAAGCGCCCGCCCCGCGGAAGTGAAACTGCGCCCAATGCTTCGCCGCGCCCAGGCCGCGGGAGGTCTCGGTCAACTGAAACCGCGTGCCCGATTCGGCAACGATCAAGTCGCAGTCGAGGACCATTCCCAGACCAAGACCCAGCACATAGCCATGCGACCACAGGCTTCCAGTTGACCGACTGGAACAACAGGTCGGCGGCGTTGGCGCCGTGTCCCTGGGGATCGCCAAGACGCTCGAATTCCTCCCGCGAGCGCAGTTGCCGCTGGTGCACGTCCGCCCCGCTGCAGAACGCCCTGCCCCGGCCCCACAGTATGGCGACACGCGCATCCGGATCGGCATCGAATTTCCGAAATGCCGCCATCAACTGGCGAACCACTTCGTCGCTGACTGCATTCAATTTCTCCGGTCTGTTCAGTGCGATCGTGGCGATATGGTCATGTCAGTCATAGTCGACGTATTGCCGGTCATCTGGTGCGTCCATTTCCCTGCTCCTCTGGCCTTCGTTGGTATTGCTGTTAGCGTAGTCGCGATGAACCGGGCCGCAAGCCGGCCGAAGGAAGGGCACCATGAAACACGGCAGGATCCTGCTCGAAACGACCGGCAACGTTGCCGTCATGACACTGAACGACCCCGGCGTTCTGAACGCCTTCGGCCACAAGCTGCGCGAAGACATGGCGGACACGATGGATCGCGTGGAGGCGGGTTCGGCACGCTGCCTGGTGATCACCGGCGCCGGCCGCGCATTCTGTTCGGGCGCCAATCTGAACGATCCCGATCGGCCGCCGCGCGACCGGGCGGCCGAGGCACGCGGCGAAGTGAAAAGCGACCTTGAATCGTGGTACAATCCTATGTTCATGCGGTTGCGGGCGCTGTCCATACCGATCGTCACCGCGATCAACGGGATGGCCGCCGGCGCGGGCATGAGCCTGGCGCTGTCGGGCGACATCCGGATTGCAGCTCGTTCGGCATCGTTCCTGCAAGCGTTCGCGCGCATCGGGCTGGTGCCGGACTGTGGCTCTTCGTGGTTGTTGCCGCGGCTGATCGGCATGGCGCGCGCGATGGAACTGTCGCTGCTGGCGGAACGACTTCCGGCGGAAACAGCGTTGGCCTGGGGCCTGATCAACCGGCTGGAGGAAGACGCTGATCTGATGCCGAAAGCAATGGAGTTGGCTCGCGGTCTTGCATCCGGACCAAAGTCGATTGGCATGATCCGGCAGATGTACTGGGAGGGTATGGATAACCAGTACAGCGACCAACTCGCCCTGGAGGCGAAACTACAGTCCCGGGCAGGGATGACATCCGACTTCGAGGAAGGTGTTGCCGCCTTCCGCGAGAAGCGGCCTGCGCGGTTCAGTGGACAGTAAAGGGACATAACAGAATGCGCATCGGTATCGTTACCATCCCGTCTGCGGCCGACAGTGGAGCGCAATTGGTCGAGCAAGTCTCCGCCGTCGCCCGCCAGGTCGAGGCACTCGGTTTTCATGGCCTATGGGTCACCGACGCCTTCGCCCGCGGCAAGCCAACCCTCGATCCGTTGATCTTGCTCGGTGCTTTGGCGACACAGACGTCGCGTATCGAGCTGGGCACCTGTGTTGTGCAGGTGCCGCTGCGTCATCCGGTCGAGCATGCGCACCGGGTGCAGACGTTGAACGCCTTGTCGCAGGGGCGTTTTCGATTCGGGGTCGGCAGCGGATCGACCAGGCATGACTTTGACGCGGTGCAAGCTGATTACGATGCGCGATTCAAGACGCTGACCGGGTATCTGGAGGTGATGCGGCGGGTCTGGGCCGGCGAGCCGGTGTACGGCCCTGCCCTATCGGTCTGGCCGGGAACCGAAGGCGGCCCTCCGGTCCTGTTGGGCGCCTGGCGCAGTGAGCGGTGGATCAACCTGTCGGCGAAAGTGCTGCAAGGATGGATCGCCTCGGGGATCCACACGTCGTGGGAGGATCTGGCGATCGGCCTGAAGATGTTCCGCGATGCCGGCGGCAAACGGGCAGTGCTGGCCAATGTTTTTACCGATTTCCGCGATCAGCCCGGCGCCCTGCCGATGGCTCACGTGCCGAAGATTTCGCTGTTCTGCTCGCCGCGTGAGGCGAAGGACCGGCTGAAGCGGCTGGACGACCTGGGCATCGACGACGCGCTGCTGGTCATTCCGCCCGGTGATCCAGGGCAATTGGAAACGATTGCCGGTCTGACGCTTTGAATGTGGAGTGGGTTTGGTCGCTCAGTATGCTGCTGCGATTACCGAAAGACGTGGGTGACCGGGCTTCGGACGTTCCGCCGAATGCGATCATGGTCTAACCCTGCCTGATTCACCCATCTTCGGGCGCTGATCGGGACGGTTACGGAGATGGGCGCTTGGTCTTCCGGGAGCGAGCAAGCAAGCAGGCTTCAACACGGAGGGCACGAA
>JAQGHW010000422.1 GCA_028291505.1 Rhodopila sp.
ATCAGCCGAACATTCTCCAGTGGGATCTTCAGCGTGGTGGCCACCGCCTTCTGTCCCTGGTTCAGCATCTGGTTCGCGGTGTGGAGGGTCAGCTTGTCGCCATCCCAGGTCGCCAGGGTGGCGTGCGGCTCCATCATCGCGTGGCTTTGCAAGGGTGTCGTGTAAGTAACGTCAAGCTGCACCGGGGCGGCCGCGAACGCATTGGCGAAGTCGCCTACGGCGGTGTCGGCAGGATCGTTCCCGCCGGGCGGCTTGCGTGCGTCCTTCATGCCGTCGTGCAGTGAGAATTTCCCCGCCGCCCGGTCATATGTGACGTGGACGAGATACGCCGCTGCCCGAGCCTGTTCGAACGTTTCGGCTACGACGAAGGCAACGGGTTCGCCGTAGTAGGATACCTCGGGTCCTGTCAGCACAGGATGTGCCTGCTGGTGCTGACCCGTGCCCGCACCCTGTTCAGGGGCATTCCGGTGGGTGAGCACCAGGAGCACGCCGGGTGCATGCTCCGCGCGGCTTGTGTCGATCGCCCTGATGCGGCCCTTGCCGATCGAGGCTTCGACGACAAATCCGTAGGCAGCGATCGGCGCGCGCTCCACCTCGAAGGCATAGACCGCGCCTCCGGTGACTTTCAGCCGTCCGTCCACGCGATCGAGCGGCCTGCCGACGACGCCGTCAGCGGCATCGAGCGCATTTTGCCCAACGGGGGAGTTCATTTCCATGCTGCGTACTCCTTCAGGCGCGGGTCGCTTGCGTCAGCACGGCGTGTATCGTGCGCCGGGTCAACGGGATCTTGAAATCGTTACTGCCATAGCCGCGCGCCCGGTCCAGGACGGCGGTCGAGGCCGCATCGAATGTCGTTGCGTTCGCCGGCGAGTCTGCCAGTGACTGCTCGGCGGCCGGGACACGCCATGGCTTGTGCGCCAGGCCACCGAACGCGAGGCGCGCCGACCGGATATGTCCGCCCGCCGCATCCACAATGGCGGCGACAGATACCAGGGCGAAGGCGTAGGACGCACGATCGCGGACCTTCCGGTAGATCTGCACGCCGGGGGGCGGTGGCGGCAACGTGACCGCGGTGATCATTTCCCCAGCCCGCAATGTCGTTTCGATCTGCGGCGTGTCGCCCGGCAGGCGATGGAACGTGGCGATCGGAATGTCCCGGGTCGCGCCATTAGCATCGACCGTTTCCACCGTGGCATCGAGGGCGCGCATCGCGACGGCCATGTCGGAAGGGTGGGTGGCGATACAGTGGTCGCTGGCGCCGAGGATGGCATGGATCCGGTTGAAGCCGGCCAATGCGGAACATCCGGAACCCGGCTCACGCTTGTTGCAGGGTTTGGTAACGTCATAGAAATAATAGCAACGTGTCCGCTGCAACAGGTTGCCACCGGTGGTGGCCTTGTTCCGCAGTTGCGCGCTGGCACCAGCCAACAGCGCCCGGCTGAGGACACCATAGTGCTGGCGCACCCGGGGATCGGCTGCCAGGTCGCTGTTGCGGACCATCGCACCGACCCGCAGGCCGCCGTCCGGTGTCTCCTCGATCTTGTCGAGAGGCAGGCGGTTGATGTCGACCAGGTGCTCGGGGGTTTCGACCTGCAACTTCATCAGGTCGAGCAGATTGGTCCCACCTGCGATGATCCTGGCACCAGGCTTGGCCGATGCCGCGGCGGCGTGCGTGGGTGAACTGGCGCGCTGGTAATCGAACGCTTTCATGCCGGCGTCCCCGCTGCTTGCCTGATCGCCGCCACGATGTTCGGGTACGCCGCACAGCGACAGATGTTGCCGCTCATGCGTTCCCGGATTTCAACGTCGGTCAGCTCCGGATGCGCCTGCGTCAGGTCCTCGGTCACGTAGCTGGGCATGCCCGTTCGGCTCTCGTTGAGCATACCGGTCGCAGAACAAAGCTGCCCGGAGGTACAGTAGCCGCATTGGAAGCCGTCGTGCTCGACAAACGCGGCCTGCAACGGACTGAGTGACCCACCGCCGGCAAGTCCCTCGACCGTCGTGATCGCCTGCCCGTCATGCATCACCGCGAGTGTCAGGCAGGCGTTGATACGGCGCCCGTCCAGCAGCACCGTGCAAGCTCCGCACTGGCCGTGATCACAGCCCTTCTTCGATCCGGTCAGGGCCAGATGCTCACGCAATGCATCGAGCAGCGTGGTGCGCGGATCGAGGGTCAGGACCTGGGCGTGCCCGTTGATCTGAAGATCGACCCGTACCGGCGCCGGCGGCGTGTGGGCGTCTGGCAAGCCCGCGGCGCGCGCGAGCGGCGGCAGGCCGGTTAGAACAGCGGCCGCGGTTGCCGTCTCCAGCATCGCGCGCCTGGTGACCTGAAAGCTTGTGTCCTCGTTCTCGTCCATCGTTGGTTCCACTTCTGTCTGCCCATGCCGGGGCTTGCTTAATCCCATGTGTCGTCAGGAAGGTTGACGACGATCGGCGTCGAGGTGCTCCGCACCACCACCCAATGAAATGAATCCGTATCTGATGGATTGATCTCCATGTGCGGCAGGAAGGCGGGCACATGGATGAAATCACCGGCCTTGGCACTCGCGGCATATTCTCCCTTGGCGCCCCAGCGGATTTCGCAGACGCCCGAGAGGACGTAGGCGATGGTCTGCTGTTCTCCATGATGATGAATGCCGGTGCGGGCGCCGGGCTTCACCTCGAACAGGCCGCCCCATATCGCAGTCTTGATCCCTAGCTGCGGTGCAATGGCGGCCAGACGCACGGAACCGGGCGTTTGCGCCGTTCCCTGGTCGAATCCGGACGGACTGACGATGCTGATTGACGGGGAAGTATTCGCAGTCTGTGTCATGCCGGTCTCCATAGTTTGGGCAACGAGCCGGCGCGGCCGGTCAGCGGATCCGATTCCGGGAACGGCAGGTGATCCATCCGCTCGCTGGCTCGCTGATTGGGTGCCTCGCGGCAGATGTCCCACTGCTGATCGGGCGGGTAGGCGCCGACCACCAGGAAGTCGTTGCTAGCTTCAATCTTGCAATGGCCCGTGCCGGTCGGCAGCACCACGATATCGCCGGCCTCGACCAGGACCTCACGGCCCTGGGGCCCGCCGAGCATCAGACGGGCATAACCTGCGGCGAATCCAAGGACCTCATGGGCGGTCGAGTGGTAGTGATGAAAGTCGTAGACGCCGTTGCGCCATTGCGGCGGCCAACCGTTCTGCTGGAAGACGGCCTCGAACAGGGTCGCCGGATCGCTGCCCGTTGGCTCGATGACCCGCTTGTAGAGCAGAACCGGCAGTTGGGGGTTGTTCGGCACCCAGCCATTGCGATTCAGCAAGAAAGCTTCCGGTGCGACCCCGGTGAACGCGGCCGGGGCAGGGGCCGCGTCAGCAGGTCGCGCGGATGCCGCGGCTACATTCGTCATCCCAAGTGTAAGGATGGCAGCGAAACTTCTGCGTTCCAGCATGGAAACGACCTCCAGGGATGGGCCAGTCAGTTCACTTTGGCTGGTGGGGGCCGGATCCGGCGCCGCTGCGCTCGATGGCGGCGCCGATGAAAGCCATGTCCGACTCGGTTAGGTACAACGTCGCGGCCGCGATCCAGCCATCGACCTGGGCGGGCTTGCGTGCGCCGACGATCGCACCGGTCACCCCCGACCATGCCAGCGTCCATGCGACCGCGACGGCTGCGACGGTCGTGCGATGCTGTTCGGCGATGTCGCGCATGGCGTCGGCCACTACAAGGTTGCGCCGCAGCGCGTCACCGGTGAATTCGGCGTTGCGCGACCGCCAGTCGTTCGCGGGCAGAGAGGCTGCCCGGTCGACGGAGAATGATCCGCTCAGCAGGCCCGCTTGCATCGGGCTGTAGACGATCACACCAGTTTCATGCTGTTCGCACCAGGGCAATTCAGCAGCAGCCACGTCTCGTTTGATTGCGGAAAATGGTGGTTGCAACGTGTCGACGTGTCCCAGTGCCTCGGCCCGCGTCAATTGATCGGCGTTGTGATTGGATAGCCCAACCGCGCCGACCTTGCCCGCCTTTTTCAGATCGAGCAGCGTCTGCCAATAGAGTTCCAGCGGCGTGCCATCCTTGGCCGGCCAATGCATCTGGTAGAGATCGATGCGTTCGACGTTCAGCCGGCGCAGCGAGTCGTCAACCTCACGGCGCAGGCTGGCCGGATCGCCCACCATTTTCGGCGACGCGGCGCGATCCGCCTGGTCGGGGATCAGGCCACATTTCGTGAAGATGTAGGGCCGCTGGCTTCGGGGGATCGTTGCGAGGGCGGCTGCGACGACCTCTTCAGAATGACCCAGCCCGTAGATTGCTGCGGTATCGATCCAATTAACCCCTAGCGCGACGGCGCGACGGATGGCGGCGATGGAATCCCGGTCGTCCTGGCTACCCCAGCCGACGGCCCAGTCGCCGCCCACGGCCCAGGACCCAAACCCCACCCTGGTGATACGCATATCGGTACGGCCCAGCTGCCGCACCGGGAGAGAGACTTGCGACTTCATCGTGCATTCCTGACGGTCAACGGTTCGATGGCCCGGCAGATGGGGGCAAATTCCATCAGTCCAACATTATTTTGTGGTTAGACTAGGCACTGAGCCTT
>JAQGHW010000900.1 GCA_028291505.1 Rhodopila sp.
GCTCCTCATAAATCGAACGGGCTCGACGGCCATACGTATCCAACATCGGCGCGTTACGCATCGCCCACCGCACCCGGGAGGCGAGGCCCCTTTCATCGCCGGGAGCAAACTTCAATCCCGTGACGCCGGCTTCGACCAATTCACCAATTGACGGAAGGTCGGAGCAAATCACCGGCAATTGGTTAGCGTAAGCCTCCAGCACGGTCACGGGGAACATTTCATGCCCCATGGATGGCAAGACCAGGAACTGCGCTGCCTGCATTTCCCGCTGCACGACCTCTCGCGGCTGCCGGCCGCGATAGACGATGTGATCATTCGCCGATTGGCGGACCAGGTCCAAAAGCGGTCCGTCACCAATGATCGTCAGGGGACAATCCAGATCCTTCCAGGCCCGAAGAAGAACTTTGACGCCCTTCTGTTCATCGAGGCGGCCCACAAACAGACCTCCTTTCCGTTCACTTTGATTCGACCCGGGCGGCCTGGGTACCCAGTTCGGCTTCACGCTGATGCGTTCGGCGGGCAGCCCTCCATCCGTGAACGTGCGCCTGGCGCAGTCCGTCAGGGCAATGAAGCGGTCGACCTTGCGTCTCCAGGTGCCGGCTCGCTTGTGGAACTCGACCATTATCGCCAGGGCCAGAGTTCCCGTCGCGGAGTTCCTGTACACTTTCTTCGGTACGGTCCACCAGCAGGCGTGGCGCAAGCTGCGCTCTCGATTCTCGTCATCGGCACCGAGGAAGGCTGTGGGACACAGGATGCGGTAGTTGTGCAATGTAAGGACCGAGGGCACGCCCGCGTCCCGGCATGCATCGAAAACAGACGGGCTCAGGAGCGGAAAGAAGTTGTGGATATGGACGACGTCCGGGGCGAACTCCGCCAGCTTTTTCGCGACCGCGCGCCGCGCGAAAGGGTTGTAGACAACCTGAAAAGCTACCCGTGCCTGCGCCAGACGCCCTTTGATGATATCATTCGTGGTTGAAAACAGATCGACATCGACGCCGTTCTCTTCCAACAGGGACATCTCTGCCCGGACGATACTGTCCTCTCCCCCGGACAGCTGATAAAAATTGTGGATCATCAGCACACGCATCGGTCGTTTCTCCTGCGTCTTAGGTCCGTGGGCCGCCCCGTCTTCAATCCGTGTGCACGAGGCGGGTGTTGTTGCCGGCTCACCGCACGTTGGCTGACGTGGCAATCGCACTGGTCACGGTTCGACTTTGCAGCGCCACCTCGACGACATCTCCCGGTGTCAGTTCCAGATCTTCATCGGCGTCGATACGTCCTGGCCCGCCCTCGGCTTTTCGATAGACCCCGATATCGACCGCTCGGCTGCCCCCTTGTGCGACCTGGGACCGAAGCAGGTTGACATGCAGCAACCTATCGCTGGTACTTTTCAGGCGGGCCGTAAGCTCTGCCAGATGCAGATTTGTCCTCTGCAGTTCCTGCAAATCATCGATCCGGGTTTGCGTATCGATTTTCTCCAGCTGGCGGGCATATTCATCGCGTTGGCGCTCGACGTTCGAGCTTTCGACAAGCGTCTGCAGAAGCTGCTCCGACGACAGCAGGGAAGCGCGCCGGGCTTCTGAAAGACGCGTGATCTGGGCCAGGCCCTTTTGAAACAAATCTCTGACCGTCTTGAAGTCCGCCAGATCGGCTTGGCTGCCTTCCTCGTCCTTGGTCTTCTTTTCCGCCAGGATGGCAAGCTGAAGGGTTGCCTTCTTGATCGCCTCCTGAAGCAGCGCTTTGCTACTCTCGCGATCCACCGTAACCGCCTTGAGTTGTTCAGCCTCCCCTTTCATGAAGTCCGCGGCTACCCCACCGGGATTTGGCACTGTGTTGTCGGCGCCTACGATGCTCTTGTCGCGCAGTTCGGTGCGCAGCCGCCACGACCGAGCCTGTTCCCCGGCGACCTGCAGCCATAACGTCTGATACTCGGCTTGCAACTCGGCGGTTTGCATAACAGGATCCGGGCCCTGAGACCGGATCAGGTCAAATCCCCCGGCCACCGCGATGGCCTGACGCACGGTCATGCCGGGGCGAAACGGGTACGCGCCGGGCTTGGTCACATCGCCATTTACGAACACCGGGGTATATTCCGAAACCGTGACGACGACTTCGTTTCCAACAATCAGATGCGAGATCTCGCGCCCATCGTTGGTATATTGCCGGTACAGTTTGTTCGCGAGTTCCCCTGCGATTTTTGCTCTTGCCTCCGACAACGAGAGACCGCGGACCTTGATCTGCCCGGAAAGCGGCAAACCAACCTCACCCTCTACCCCGATCGGAGCGTGTTCCTTGAAATCCGGAGCACCTGTGAGCGAAACATCGATGATGTCTCCCGGCTGTAGCCGGTAATCGCTGAGTGCGACCCTTGGGATCAGGACAAGTGCAGCCATCAACAGTACTGACCAGCTTGAGCCAGTGAGCATTCGAGAAGTGTGACGGAAAAACCTCATGGCGTTACCTGATTTGTTAACCGGGGTTGATACAACCGGGAGCAAAGTATAGATTCGCCCACGCAACTAGGTTTTTATCGGCGGCCAGGGAAGTCACGATATCCCAAGAGGCGAGATTTTGCATCAAGCCAAATGGGCCACGCAGCGGATCTTTCGGAGCACGTCGTGGCAAAGTGATTCTCCTTCACTTGGCATCCAGACCGGAAGCCAGAATCGCTGGCCCACGGTGCGAACCCAGCGGACCGGTGCGGGACCAGACAGGTTTACCGAACCACGTGATTTCGGGTGTGCAAACGCGGGATCGGGCGCGCAGAGCAAGTAGATACCCATATCCAAAACCAACGCCGATCGCCTGAAGGGGACTTTCCAGAGCCGGATTGACGAAGCACGTGATGAAGATCATGGCAAATATCACCGCTGCGTGGTTTCGCACGTCCCGCGGTAGATTTCGCGGCGGGAAGGCCGCCAAAATAGCGACCACGAGCAGCAGGCAGCCAACCACGCCAGTCCGCAGAAGAGCCGAGGCGAATGAATTTTCAACGCCGGTCGAAAGCGCTTCGAGCATACGGGAGTGGGTCATTGTGGCGGGGTCGGGGAGGAACGTGAAATCTGCCATGTTGGGAAACTGGTAGCGCCACCTGACCGACTCCATTCCGTAGCCGATACCGATTCCATGTGTGTCTGCCGCGGACACCAGCGTGTCGAAGACAAGCTGAAGTCGAAGGCCATCGTTCGGATCCGTGACCATTGCCTCCGGAATGAAGTTCATGCCGATAGCGTAGAGACTAATCAGGATCGCGACCGCCCCAACCGCTACTCGGCGTCCGGGAAGGCCGACCAGGGCGGCAAGGGTAATCACTGTCATCAGCCGGAATTGCGCGAAGTGACTTGTGGCAGCGGTCAGCAACACGAAGGCGAGCGCGGCGTATCGGCGCCAGTCCCTGGTGAAGAAAATAGCGCCGGCGATGAAGAAAAACGCTATCAGCATGTTGTTGATGAAGCCGCCGGCGAGGGCGATGACCGCGAACGGGGAGTAGTCTCCTTCATACCCCACGCCTTGCTGGATCATGACAGCCGGAGCCACGAAGAGGCTCAGGGTAACAATAAGCGGCGCACCGGAAAACACGTCTCCGTAAAACAGCCTGCGCCGGAAATAAGCCTTCGAGGCCCACGTCACCGCGAAAAACCCCGATAGCGGCGCCAATTGCCTCATAATGGCATCTTGCAGGAAATGAACCTGCCATGAGGTTGGGAAAATCTGGTAATTGGAAAGCCCCGCGACGACCAGGCAAAGGGCGAAATAGAGGCCCAGCACCCGGGGCGGTTTAACGCGCCGCAAGATAGCATAGATCAGGCAGAACCCGGTTGGAACCACAACGAACGCGGGTCCGATCAATCGGAATGATATCCCAAGCATGCTGGCAAGCCAGATTCCCGGCATGAACAGCACATAGTCAAGCAGGTCCATCGACCGCCCTGACCGCCTACGGGCACCGGACAGGAGCTGGGGCGCGCTGTTCATGGGCATCGACGGTGAACTCACGACGTGTAACCAAGCCGGGGCCGATTATTGTGCTTCAGTCGGATCATGTTCGACCTAGATCTTGTTCAGGATTACCGTTGCAATCCGGTCGCCGGGGAATTTTCGGAGCAGACCGTGGAGGCTATCAGACGTTGTCAGCCGAGCCGCGGCCACGGCGACTACCTGATCGAGCAGGGACACGCCTGCTTCCAGATCCGCGGTCTGCTCGCTGGCAATAAAATCCACGATAATGCAATCGTAGTCGGCACGCAGAAGCTCGAGCGTCGAGACAATCGACAGCGATGCATTCAATTCCGAAATCGGCGTTGTCGGCCGTAGCACTAATATATCGAGCGTTTCCGCTGGCAGATGGACGGTCGCAAGGCCCCTCGCGAGTTTGCGGCTTTGGCTTGAATTCAGTAAGGTCTGACCGGTGGGCGATTTTTGCCAGTTTGCGTCCAACAGCAAGGTCCGTTGTCCACTTTCCGCAATGATCCTAGCCAGATGAACCGCGATCGAGGATGCGCCGGTATCCTGCGTGGGGCTCGCGATGCCGATGATCCATCCGCTTCGGCGATTTGTTCCATCCTGCAATTTGACTGCGACTTTGGATAAGCTACCGTAAGTATGGCTTGAAACTTTCCTGTAGGCCGGCTGTAAATAAGCTGGCAAGGCTTCATCGACCTTCCAGCCGCCGGCCTTTACCTTCGGTATGCCAACGATGTCGTCGAAGCCGGTCGATCTTCGGACGTCCTCTATGGTCCTGAGAGAGCGATCGTTCACCTCTCCGTACAACGCGTGGCCGATGCCGATAACCCCTCCCAATACGGTAAAGGCCACCAGGATCATGACTCGCGAGCTTGCCAGAAGCGGTGGTTCAGCGGGCGTGATCACCCGAACATTTGCCGCGGAGAGGTCTCCGCTTACGTCACCAAGTGCCTGCCGCAGCACCCGGCTGTACAGTGCTCGATAGGCTTCTGTTCTTTCCTCCTGTTCGCGAAAATGCGCCCTCGCCTCCAGTGCAGACTGCGGCGCCGGTGTGACGGCTTCTTCTGGCGGGGGGTCGGCCGGGAATGCCTTGTCGCGCAGTTCCGCCAAGGTCGCGCGAAGCTGCAAAGCGGTTTGCTGACTGGCGCTGCGCTGCAGCGCGACGCGGCTGTCGATGTAGCTCTGTATCACGGCATTCGCGATCATGGCCGAACGAACCGCATCTCTTGACGTGAACTGGATTTCCACGACGTCCGATACGCCGATCCGCCGAACGGAAAGTGCGCGTCGGACGCGCACGATCGTTGCGTACCTAGGTTCACGCGCGGGCGCTGATCCGGAACCGACAAGAAGTCGGACGTATTTCACCACCACGGCACGCAGGTTGCCGCCGGTCCCGCCGAATTCCGCATCGCTCGCAAGCTGTTGCTCATCGACGATGCGTCCGACCACTTCATCGGATCCAAAAACCTGAACCTGGGTCTCGACAAAAGTCGAGTGGGCGGCGTCGGTCTCACCGATCGCCGCGTCGGGCGACCTGGTGGTTTGATCTTTGAGAAGAATATTCGCCGAAGCGGTGTAATAAGCCGGAGTTATCGTCGCGTATACCAGACCGGCACATAGACCCGCGGCCAGCCACGCGAGGCAGAGCAGGCGACGTTTGCGGATAAAGCGCATGACGGCGTCGACATCAACCGAATCCCGGTCACCGGGTGGTACAGGGTCCCGAGATACCTCGTAGGGCAGGGACAAAGCCGGGTCGTTGCGTGCCATCTGTGATCACTCGATGTTGGAAGTAGAGCCAACCGAGCGGGAACGCCCAGTATGAGCGAGGGCCGGGACGCTGGGTGCTGCCATAACGGCGGCAATGCCCATGGCGGGGATGGTGGCGGCGAGAAAGAAGCCAGCCGAAACCACAAGCACGACCGCTTCTTTCGCGATGACCGCGACGGCGACGGCAGTCGCCGCGCTCGATAGAGTAAGTAGAAGGAGATACGCAACAGCCAGAAATACCAGCAGGCTGCCAGCTATCAAGGCGGACCATGCTCGGTCATGTCCATAGTTGAACATATACAGGTTCGACGTGCACAGGTTCAGGTTTATCAGCAGGGGGACAACCGACATGAGGCGAACGATCGAAACCGCGCCGGTGAACGAAGTCCCGAAAACCCAGGGTATGACATACGGCGCCAGGATGAACAAACCCAGGCTGAGCCCCGCGCCGACGACACACGTCGACAGAGAAATCCAGATCAGCCGCAGCCCGGCTTTTGGATCGTGATGAGCGTAAAACGCCACACGGGGCAGAAAGGTATCACACATGATCCTGAAGAACGGCCGCGTCGCACCGATACATTTTTCAGCGATCGAATACTGCCCGGCGGCAACGTAACCTCCATAGTATCCGACGAGCAGGACTGGCAGCGTTGTCGAAGCCCGTTCCACGAAAGAATAGAGGAATCCTCGCGAACCGCTGACGATTTGCCTTGCAATCCCTGACAATGTGACCGACCGAAGACCCTCTAATCCGATTGCGGCTACAAATGGCAGGGTGACCAGGCCAGAAATCAGTGAAACCGAAGATTGTACCGTGACCGCAACTTCCACCTGGGCCGGGGAGGCAACCAGGGCCACGAAACCAATGAACGTCACGATGCGGGCGATTACGGTCGCGAGGGTCGCTTGCCAGGCACGTTCGAGACCGATCAACAGCCACGCCGGAAACAGGATACCGCCTACGGCGTTGGTCATGGCGCACAGGAACATGGACCTGCTGATTGGCAGTAGACCGTTTGCCGCGGCGAGCCCGGCGAGCGTCACCAACACACACAACAAAGCCTTGGTTGCAACGACTTCGGCCAAGAGTGAAGCGAGTTTCGACGGCTCCTGCCGAGCCGACGCCGCTGCACGCTGTGCGGTCCAGTGGAAGCCATAGTCGACGATCGTAGCCGCGACCTGCCCAATACTCAGTGCATAAACGTATTCTCCGAAATGCTGTGCCCCGAGTATACGGCCGGCGAATGGCAGAAGCAGCAGAGGTTGCACAACATCCGACGCGTGCATGATTACCAGGCTGACTGCTTGTTTACGCAGGCTCATTGGAAGCGCCTCTGCTGCAAGTTCGCATCGCGCTCACGGCCGGCGCGGATTGTCCGTTGACGTTTCGGTATCATTACGCGCTCGCACACCACTCGTCGTTCGTGACGAATTTCGCGTGCAATTGAGTCAACCGGACGAGGAACCGCTCAAGTTCTTCCCAAAGATCATGCTCATCGAGTTCCCAGGAGTGACCCCAAAGGTGAAAATGTCCGCCTGAATGGCGACAGGCTTCGGCACTACCCGACAATCGGGCCGAAAATTCCGCATGACCCAACACGGCCCGGAGAATACGCGACCGTTGCAAAGTCGGCCGTCCGCTGGCATAGTTTCGTAAGTAAGTAACGCCTCGGTGAGGAAAAAACTGCGCGGTCGTGGCGACTGCAAACCGATCGCCTCCGGGTGTGCTCATGAGGTTCTTCACGGTTCTGGCGTATTTGAAGCCCGCCTTTTTCACCAGGTCGCGTACGGTACGATTGTGGTGTCCGCGTACATAGGCAAAGCCGTGCACGCCGTGGCCCAGCAGGTCTTCAAGCCGTTGCTTGTTGGCCCGGATCTGAGCTTCGGCCATCTCCGGAGCAATGGTGGTCAGGATGACATGGTCCCGGGTGTGGCCTCCGATTTCGTTTCGGCGGGCGAGCTGTATGATCTCGGCCGAGCGCATGACGGGCCTACCTTCCGAGTTGGTGCATGGAACGTAAAAGGTACCGCGTATGCCGTGCTTCTCAAGCAAGTCCGCTACACGCAGGTCCGACGGATGGCCGTCATCCCAGGATGTCGTGACGAGCAAGGGCGTGTCGGCCAAATCAGTTTGCATTCGCATCAGCGATCGTCCACTTGTCCGTGGGACCAACGAGCCCCGCAACACGCCATGATAAACATCGTATTCGAAACGAGATAGCGCTTCGCCAGTCGTTGAGGATCTTGCAGGATACGGTAGAACCACTCCAGGCCGTTGCGCTGCATCCAGAGCGGAGCACGTTTCACGACGCCGGCGTGAAAGTCGAGCGCGGCCCCTACCCCCACCATCACGGCCTGGACCCGGCCACGGTGCGCCCGCATCCATGCCTCTTGCTTGGGGCAGCCAAGTCCTACCCAGACGATCTGGGCCCCCGACTTGTTAATGCTGTCCACGATGGCTGCGTCCTCTTCCGGCGACAGGGTCCGAAATGGCGGCGAGATCGCGCCTGCGACATTGATGGTTGGAAAAGCCTCCCGCAGTCTTCTTTCCAGATGCTGAAGGGTGCTTGGGGTGGTGCCATAGAGGAAGATCCCGGTGCCAAGGCTGGCTGCCTTCCGGCAGCAAGCCCACATCAGATCAGGTCCACTGATTCGCTCCTGGGCGATGTGGCCGTTCCGCCTGATCATCCAGGCAACCGGCGCCCCATCCGGCGTGACCAGATCCGCCGACCGGATTGCTTCCGCATGGGCATCATCCCGAAGCGCATGCACGACGCTATGCACATCACAAACACAAACGGTTCGACTGTCCCGACGTTGTGCCCAGTCAAAGATGAGACTGACCGTTTCGCTCCAGCTCAGGACATCGACCGGTGTCCCGAAAACGAGTTCCTTCGTACGTTGGGTATGAAGGGTCACATCAAGGGCCGCGCTCATGTCGTGCCTCCGAGATACGTCTTATTGGGAACAGAAGAAACGAGCGTTCACCCCCGGATTCGCACCGGGCCTTTGTCTGAGGCTGGTGCAGCACCTGGAGCCACATAAGAATGCTTTGTTGCTATTAACTCAACTGCCATTTTGAATGATCGAGTAAGCGATGGCGAGCCAGCGGGAGTAATCACTTCGGCTATATTCGATGTTGTTAAATGTCGAGCGGGGAGGTTTACGCCTCGCCTGAAATGGGGCTGCCCCGGTTTTACAGCCGACTAGTCATTGGATTAGAAGTGCAGTTGTCCCGCGAGATCGCGCAATCCCTGGAAAGCAGTCGCTAACTGGTATGATGCAAACAACCCACACAGGTAGAAACTGGGGGCAGAGGCATGTTCCCATTTGACGAGCTGACTTCCGAGCCCGAAAAACGCTCCTGCTTCCGCGAGCCAAACGAAGGCCGCGGCCAGGCAAAAGCTTGCAATCATGTCGGTCGGATAATGCATGCCTAAATAGATCCTGCAGCTTTCGACCGCGATGGTGAATCCAAGCGCCAGCAGACCGATCTTGTGGGAAGCCATGCAGACGGCAATAGCCAACCCCGCGAACAGGGTCGCCCGTTCGCTGGGAAAGCTGGGTGAAAGGGGATTAGAGGTTGCCCTTAAGGTATCCATATCGCCAAGAACGCCAAGCGGATGATACTCAAGAGACGGATCAAACATCGGCTTCGGTGAGAATGACAGCGAGTCGTGCAAGCGATGGGCAATCAACGCGGCAAGGATGGCTGCGGCAGTGCCGCGCACAAGTCGCGCTCGCAGTTCCGGGCGGCTGCTGGAAAACCAACAGCACCAGACGAAAGACAATACCACAACGCCCTGAAACGTTGGATATGTTACGCCAGCTGCGATGCGATTGAAGACCCCACCGCTTACCGCCAGATGATTGATTACCTGCGCGACGGGGCGATCGAAGTAATCCCTGAAGCATCGCAGGACCGTAGCCGTGGCGCACGCAGCCAGGAACCCGAGTGCTGCCATCAGGCATTTGGAAGCAGGGATTGCCCGCATCATTGCAATGGGCTGATCCTGGCTAGAGCGCTTCCGAAAGCTGGCGAGGCAACGCAGCCGACCTGTCGAAGAAATGCTCGTCTTGTTCACGGCGCAGTTCATCGCATAGGCGGCCGGCCGGAAGCTCTATGTCATCGTAGGTCAGGACCTCATCGCGTTTGATATCGCGCTTGATTCGGCAATTTTCAGCCAAGCCGATTGGAAGTAGACGCTGAGCGTGTACTGTCTGCGCGTTCTCGCATAGACCGTAGGTCATATAGTGCCCCAGTCCGTCGATGATTTCTCCGGGTTTGAGGTCCCGTTTTGCCGCGGCGACCACATCGACGCAGGGGGTGCCGAGCGGGGTGATCGTGGGATCCCGGAAAATAGCGGCGCGGGCGACGGTGAAGGGCACCTCGAAGTGGCATAGGTGATACGGCCAGTAAAAACAATAAAGTGGGCCGGGTCCCATTTTGTAGAGCGAAAGGTAGTGGGCGTCGAATGCGTCGGTTGTCGTCCCAAGGACAAATACCCCGGGGTTAGGCATCGCCCCGACGCAGTAATCCACAATGCCCGGGCCGTCGAGAAGCTCGTCGAGCGGATACCAGTTGACCGCTTCCTGGATCGGGGTGCCGGGCTCAACCACCGGACCGTACATGCCGCGCCTGGCAACCCGCATGCCTGTTGCGTTCGCGACGATCGCGTTCTCGAACGATATTTTCGTACCATCGGCGAACGATGTGACCATTGGGGCCTTCATTCCCCATTTTTTTGCGAAGCCCTCTTGAGTCGTGGGATTCCGATACGGGTCGTGCAGACCTTTTATGTTCCCACACAGCACTGGCTTGATGCCCAGTCCCTTTACCCAGCGATACAAATTCATGATGACTCCGGGCTGATCGCCCTCGGTATTCGTGATGACGACCCCGGCGCGATCGGCATGCCGTTTCAGGATCGGACCCAGCGTCGAATCGAGTTCGGCATTCATCATGACAACGTGCTTGCGGCGGGCGATCGCGCGCATAACTACATGGGCGGCGAATTCGATCGTCCCGGTCACCTCGAGGATCACGTCGATCCGACGAGATTCGCAAAGAATCATTGGATCGTCGGTAATTGCGCGTTGCCCCCGGGCGATGCAGTCGTCCAGTTGGTCAGCCGAGCGCACATGTGCAACGTTATTTTCGCCGGACTCGGCGTAGACGTTCTGAGCAAACTCCAACCGCCGGTTGGAAATCGCTGCGAGCTCGATGCCCTTCGTGTATTGCAGCATCTGGCGGGCGATGCCGCGGGCCATGAAGCCGGCCCCCACCATTCCGACCCTGATCGGAGTGCCGGCCCGCTGCAGCCGCTCTAGTTCGCGATCGACGATGAACATGGGGCTTACTCTTGATTCGCGGTGACGAGAGAGTCCGCGCGCTGATCCACAAAGTCGGGCCAGTTGCGGTCCTTGGCGGAGATGACA
>JAQGHW010000914.1 GCA_028291505.1 Rhodopila sp.
TCTCCGGCGCTGATTCACACGCGCGGATCCGGGGGATCCGTAGCAGCTGGGTTCTTCCCCGCTCGATGGCGATATTTTCAACTTGGCGATCTCGCAGCCCGCAGGTCGCAGAAACCTCACCAACGCCGCGGGGAACCAACGGCGATCCGCGGCTACACGAGGCTCTGGAACAGGCGCCAATAGCCGTCGGCGCACGCACTGTAGGTGAAGTCACCGGCACGGGCTCGCAACAATTCGACCGGCCAGCGGTGCCGCTCATCAATGATCCGACCCAACGCTATGGCCAGTGCCGCCGGATCTTGGGGTGGCACCAGGATGCCATACTCGCCATGCCCGAGGATATCAGCGGGACCATGCCGGCAGTTGGTCGACACGACCGGGGTGCCGCAACCGAGTGCCTCAACCAGCACGTTGCCAAAGCCCTCGGAGCGGGAGGAAAGGACAAACGCATCTGCCTCCCGCATGTAGGGCAATGGGTTCTGCACGAAGCCCTGGAACCCCACATGTTCCGCGATGCCCAGCGCCCGGGCGAGTGTTTCCAGCTCGTCGCGCATCGGTCCGGTTCCCAAGATCAGCAGCCGGGCGGGGCGCTGCCGCAGAAATAGCGCGAACGCGTGCAGCAGGTTGCGATGATCCTTCATCTCCACCAAGCGCCCGGCACTGACGAACACCGGCCGGTCTTTGACTTCCAGCCAGGAATGATGCAGCTGCGCACTCGCCCGGGCCTCGAAATCACTGCCAATCACCGCGTTGCCGATCGTACTGACCTTGTGCGGCGGCAATCCGCCGTTGCGGATAAGTTCCTCGGCGATTCCGTCCGAAACCGCCACCGCATGGTCGATCCGCGATGCCAGCATGCGGTAACAGAACGGCACCAGGCGATGCTTCCAGTTCACCGTCGCATGGAAGCCCGCCGTCAGCGGGTTGTGCTGGCAGATAACCAATTTCGTTCCGGAACAGACGAGCGCTTTGGCCAGCGACGCGGCGATGTTGTTGTGGTCGACATTCGCCATGAAAACGCTGGGCTGATTGTCTCGCAGGAACCGCCGGAGGCGCACGACATCCTGCAAAGTCCTGGCGCTGTGCAGGTCGACCACTGGCACCCCCTCCGGTAGGAGTGGAAGCAGCTCGCCGCGGACCTGGTGCATTACGAGAACGACATCCATTCCGCGCGTCCGCAATTCCTGGGCGAGGACCAGGCACTGGCGCTCAACACCGCCCGGAGACAAATCATGGATATATATGGCTAGCGAGATTGGCTTAGCGGACCGAAGGCCCAATGCCGGGTTCGTTACGACCCTGGGGCGGGTATGAAAATCAGCTAGCCGCACGATGCCTCCACTAAAAATTCCAGGCGTGAATATGTCTACGCGAATCAATTATTTTTAGCCTTGGAGGTGACTGACGCCCGGACAATGTGGAGTTTCGCGATGAACGCAGATATCTAGACGTACGTCAGGTAGTCCAGAGGTCGACAGCAAGCGTGCCGACTATCTCGGTCGGACGATCACAAGCGCGTTCTGTCAAAATCGCCCGTGCGATCGAGGTATCGGCGATGGGTGTGTCGAACGGCGAACAGATCACCAGCGGTTCAACGACACAGCCCGAAAGCAGTCCGCCAGCGATCAGCATGTCGACTGCGGATCGGCGCTAACCAAAGCGAGGGCGTTCCGCCACAATCTGCTGGTCTTGGTCATAGGCACGCCTGTCGCACGCTCGGAAGCGAGCGACTGACACAATTGGGTGTAGCCGGCCACGCAGTTTGCGTTGCTGAACTCAGCCGCGCGAGCCTTCAGCAGCCCTGACGGCCATCGTTCGCGCAAGCCAGCAACCATATCCATCGCCTCCGCAAGCACCTGCGGATTGCGCGGCGGCACCAAAGCACCGTAGCGGCCTCGATCGAGGATTTCCGCTGGACCATGTTCACAATCCGTGGAGATCACCGGGGTGCCGCAGCCCAAGGATTCCACAAGCACGTTGCCAAAGCCTTCGGAGTAGGAACTGAGCACGAAAGCGTCCGCGCGCCGGAAGTACGGTAATGGATTCTCCTGAAAACCCAGGAAATCCACCGCATCATCAATTCCAAGCTCGCAGGCCAGCGCTTCTAGATAGCCAAGCAGCGGACCAGTTCCAAGGACAAGCAGACGGCTCCGTCGGTGCCGGTGATGGAGGGCTAGCGCGCGCAGCAACGTTTCATGATCTTTCAGAGGCACCAGGCGCCCCGCGGTGACGAACACGGGGACCTCAGGATCTTCGAGCCACCGATGCGTCACTGGCTGCTCAGCGCGAGACTGGAAGCCGCTGCCGATGACGGCATTATGGATAAGATTGATTTTGTGCCGCGGTATGTGCGCCATGGTGTGCAATTCATCGGCGATACCCTCCGACACGGCAACGGCGGCGTCCGTAAACGGTGAAAGCATGCGGTATAGAAAAGGGATCAGGCGATAGCTCCGGTTCAAATTCCCAGAGAAGGCACTGGTCAGCGAGTTATGCTGGCAGATCACGACACTTGTGCCGGTCGCCGCCAATCGGGTGGCCAGCACAGCGGCCACATTGTTATGGTCCAGGTTGGATATAAGTATGCTCGGTCGCTCCCGCCGAAGGAAGCGAGCGAGCAGGGGAACGTCGTGCAACGTGCGACGGCTGTGCAGGTCAACGACCGGAATGCTGCTGGGTATTGTGTCGCGCAACTCGCCGCGCATCCGGTGCAGGACCAGGACGACCGACAGTCCAGCCGCCTGAAGCTCTTGCGCGAGTGTGATGGTCTGCCGCTCAACCCCGCCACCCGCGAGGTCGTGCATGTAAATGGCGACGTCGGGGGGGCGTGGGAGAGCACAGTGGCGCGCATTCGCCTGCAAGGAAGTGCCCAGCGTGCCATTCGGCGCAATCAGACTCTGGACCGCCATCAAGGTTCTCTGCTCCCATTCGCCGACAGTCTGGCAGGAACCGCGGCAGTTGCCGGCCGCCGTATGCGGCGGTCTGTTCTCAATGGCTAACGGGGAATTCCGAAGGTCATAATCGGAGCAGCCGATCCGCCGCGCAGGGATCGAGAATGTGGGGACGGCCGCAAAACTGCGGTCCGTTCTTCTCGTTCGAAAGGCTGTCCCACCTTACGAGCCTTTCCCGGCCCTCCTTGGTTCGTAGGACCAAGCCCTCGCGCCTTATCTCGGCAACCTCAAGCACCGTACCTACACCTGTCAGTCGCGTCGATCGGTACAATATCGATCCCTGGCGGCAAATCGGTTGCTCCGATCACAGTCTTCGAAATTCCCCGTTAGCTATCGGATACCTGGCTGCCGCATACGATGGTCGGCGGGCTACAGCGTTTGCGCTGCACGGGGTATCGACTGAAACCATTGGCCGACGGCATAAGGTTTGAACAAGGAGATTTCACCATGCGCATGTCTCGACACTTCTTTGGGGCCGTTGTCCGCAACCGCGCTTGCTTCGCCTGAATCCTAGCCGCCTTTCCACCGGTGCGATTGCCGATGTCGTCCTCGATGCCCATTAGAACCCAGAATCGCTGAAGCGCGACACATAGGTAGCGTCGGCTCATCGGCCGACGGGCAGCGCTTCAGCCCCGTTGGTCCCGACTCATGGTTCAGCGATAGTGGATACCAGGAGCTTGTCCAATCGTTCGAGTTGGTAACGAATGTTGTTATGTTGTTGGGCCCTCCAAGGCTATCATGAATCAAACGAGTCGGGCGGACACAGGAGGCGATCCAGAATTGGCCGCAGCGGGGCGCCAGTTGAACACGCGGACAGGCTCCCATAGAAATATCCGGTAGGATTTGCTAACTCGATACCGTTCAGAAACTGGGGGACGTGCCGATACAACAGTAGTGGCACGTCCCGACATCCGTATGGCTATCGTACCGTTTTCCTCCCATTACAACGTCGCTGTGAAGCGCCGCGCATCAACGGAGTCCGCCTCATGACTGCTGCTCGCCCAATTCTGATCGTGGAAGACGATCGCGCTCAACAGGAAATTCTGTTTGAAAGCCTGCGCATCGGCGGCGAGTTCGAGGTGCATGTGGCCGCGACCCTCGGCGAAGCCGACGCGCTCCTTGACGCCGAGGACTCCCGGTTTGACGCTGTGGTCCTCGGCCTTGAACTGCCGGACGGCAATGGGCACGGGTATTGCGCCAAGCTCCGGCGGCTGGGTCACAAAATGCCGATAACCATCGTGGCAAGCTCGTGCAATGAAATCGATATCGTGCGCGGACTTGATGCTGGGGCCAACGACTACCTGACGAAGCCGCTTCGCCTGAGCGAACTTCGGGCCCGGTTGCGGGCACAGTTGCGCAGCTTCGATAACAGCGTGGCTGCCGTCTTCACGATCGGTCAGTTTACGTTCCGGCCATCGGCCAAACTGCTACAGGACCCGGCAACAAACCGCCGCTTCCGGCTAACTGACAAGGAGACGGCAATCCTGAAGTTTCTCTACCGGGCAGGCGCGAAACCTGTGACGCGCCCGGTGCTGTTGGAAAAGGTATGGGGCTACGGTTCCGAAGTGGAAACCCACACGTTGGAGACGCACATCTATCGTCTTCGGCAGAAGCTCGCAAATCCGGCAGACGGTCCGCTGCTGATCACCGAAGCCGGGGGCTATCGGTTGAATGCCGCTGTCGCTGCCTAGTGGCAGAAATGATATGAAAGGTTATGTATGGGCCGCCCTTATCTTTGTGGTGGTGTCGCTGGCGATTGTCAGATTTACGCATGTGACGGACCCGATTGCGGGCACCGTCAACTTGTCGTCCATGGAATATCGGATGGCGCGATGGGGTTAATGGCGGTCGCCGACGGGCGTGATTACGCAACCATCGCCACGCCGGTAACCTCGGCCCAGATGGTGAAGGCTTGACTGCGAGCAGAATGAAACCTGGCGGCGGTGTCTTGGCTCGGGCGGCGGGAGAAGACGTTGGCGATCTGGTCATGGGTGGAAAGAAACCGTTGCACCTGC
>JAQGHW010000427.1 GCA_028291505.1 Rhodopila sp.
CCGCAGCTCGATCTCCCCGGTCGGCAGGCGTGGATTGACGGTGCCGGCCTCACGCATCACGACGTGGCCGGTGACGGTGATCACGCTCTCCGGCCGGACCTGGTCGGCGGCGGCGAACGCGGGGGACCCGGCGGCGAAAACGCACTGGGTGATGCCGTAATGGTCCCGCAGGTCGATGAACAGCAGGCCGCCATGGTCCCGCTTGGCATGCACCCAGCCCGACAGCCGAACCTCCTGGCCGGCCTCGACGGCACGGAGGGCGCCACAAGTATGGGTGCGATAGGCGTGCATCGGCTGGTGTATCCTGGTGAAATGCGACCGCCTGCTCGGCGGCCCTGTCAGGGGCGGGACACAAGCCCCGCCCGCTTGGTCAAGTCAAGCGCCTTCGGCGCATCGGCCGTGAGGAAGGGCCGGGCTCTGCCCGGACCCGCGAAGGGGCCGGCGGCCCCTTCGATCCCATGAATTTTAGGTCTTGGCGAAGAGGGGGCGATCGTGACCGTCGCAACAGTCGTGTCGCCCCCTCTTCGCCAAGTCCTAATCCCGGGGTTCCAAGGGCCGCCGGCCCTTGGCGGGGTTCGGGGCGGAGCCTCGACCTTGCCTCAATTCATCGCTTGCATTCCGCAGCGCGGCATCCAAACATTCATCCCATGCTTGGCTCCGACTCCGGTTTCGCCGCGCGCGTCAAGGCCGTCCTGGGCCCGACGAACACCGGCAAGACGCATCTGGCTATCGAGCGATTGCTGGCGCATTCCTCCGGCATCATCGGCTTCCCCTTACGCCTGCTCGCCCGCGAGAACTACGATCGCATGGTGGCCGTCAAGGGCGCGCGCCACGTCGCCCTTATAACGGGTGAGGAAAAGATCATCCCCCCCGACGCCCGCTGGTTCTCCTGCACCGTCGAGGCAATGCCGCTGGACCGCCACACGGAATTCGTGGCGGTGGACGAAATCCAGCTTTGCGCGGATCCCGATCGGGGTCACGTCTTCACCGACCGCCTGTTGCATGCGCGCGGGATGGTCGAAACCATGTTCCTGGGCGCCGAAACCATCGCCCCGCTGATCCGCCACCTGGTGCCGACCGCGCACATCGAGACCCGCCCACGCCTGTCGCAACTGTCCTACGCCGGCCCCGCCAAACTCGTCCGCCTACCCCCCCGCACCGCTGTCGTTGCCTTCAGTGCCGCCGAAATCTACGCCCTCGCCGAACTGATCCGCCGCCGCAAAGGCGGTTGCGCCGTTGTCATGGGCCGCCTGTCCCCACGCACCCGCAACGCCCAGGTCGCGCTGTATCAGGCCCGCGAGGTCGATTTCCTGGTCGCCACCGATGCCATCGGCATGGGCCTGAACATGAACGTCGATCACGTCGCCTTCGCCGGCCTGGGGAAATTCGACGGCCATCGCCCCCGCCGGCTGACTGCGTCCGAGGTCGCCCAGATCGCCGGTCGTGCCGGCCGCGGCATGAAGGACGGCACCTTCGGCACCACGACCGAATGCCCGCCCATCCCCGACGAAGTGGTCGCCGCGGTTGAGGCGCACAGCTTCGATTCGCTGGAGATGCTGTGCTGGCGCAACAGCGACCTGGATTTCGCCTCGCTCGACGGGCTGATCGACAGCCTGAACGCGCCGCCGCCTCGGCCGGGCCTGATGCGCGGCAACGAGGCGTCGGACATGGAAACGCTGACCGCCCTGTCGCGCGACCCGGATATCCGCAAACTCGCGAATGGCCGCCGCCGGATGCGTCTGCTGTGGGATGCCTGCCAGATCCCCGATTTCCGCAAGCTGGCCGACGACACCCATGCCAAGCTCTGCGCGCGAGTCTTCGGCCACGTTGCCACCGACACCCATCTGCCCACCGACTGGCTGGCGGCGCAGATCGCCAGCCTGGACCGAGCGGAGGGCGACATCGACACGCTGATGCAGCGGCTGTCCGGCGTTCGGGTGTGGTCCTACATCGCCGCCCGTTCCGACTGGGTGAAGGACACCGTGCACTGGCAGGCGAAAGCGCGGGAAGTCGAGGACAAGCTGTCCGACGCCCTGCACGAAAGCCTCACCACCCGATTCGTCGATCGCCGCTCCGCCCACCTGATGCGCCGGCTGGATGAGGCCGATGGCCAGGAACTGTTGTCTGCGGTCACGATCCGCGGGGAGGTCGTCGTCGAAGGCCACGATGTCGGCCATGTCGAAGGCTTTGACTTCGTCCCCGACCCCCTTGCGGTGGGTGACGAGAAAAAGCTCGTTCTGCGTGCGGCCAGGCGCGCGTTGCGGGCGGAGATGCCGCGCCGTGTCGGTGTGCTGGCCGCGGCGGCCGATGACGCCTTCGGCTTGACAGCCGACCATCGGGTGACCTGGGACGGTGTGCCGGTGGCCAAACTGATGCGTGGCGCGCAGCCGTTGCGGCCCCGGGTGCAGGTCCTCGACAGCGAGTTCCTCGACGGCGCGGCGCGGGAGCGGATCAGGGTGCGGCTGCAGACCTGGCTCGATGGCCAGATTCGGGCCGACCTCGCCCCCCTGTTCGCGGCCGAGACCATGGCGAGCGACAACCCCGTTCTGCGGGGCCCGCTGCACCGGTTGACCGAGTCACTCGGCATGATCCCCGGCGCCGACGAGGAAACCCTGACCGCCGACCTCCGGCCGCGGTTGCGCGCGTTGGGCGTGCGGTCGGGCCGGTTCGCGTTGTTCATGCCAGCCCTCATGAAATCGCGGTCGGCGGCCATGCGCGTTCGGCTGTGGGCTTTGCATCACGGCGGTCCGGTGCCCGCACTGCCTGCTCCCGCGCTGGTTTCCGTGCCTGCCCACCAGCCTGACTGGCCGGTCGGGTTCGCCGCCATGGCAGGCTGGGTCGAAGCCGGCCCGATCCTGCTGCGGCTCGACATCGCCGAGAAAATCGCCGCCGAACTGGGCTACCGCTGCCGCCGCGGGCCGGCCGCCCTGCCGTCCGGGCTGGCGTCGCGCTTCGCGATCAAACCAGACATGCTGCCGGCGGTGTTGCGCCCGCTTGGCTTTCGAGTTCTGCCTGGCGCAGGGCTGGGCCCCGATCAGCATGGCCCTCCCGCACCGCCGATGTTGGTGGGATTGCGCCGGCGCCGGCCGGCGGTCGAGGAACCGGCACCAGTGAAAGTCGCCAGCGGGCCATTCGCCGCGTTGGCGGTACTAAGACGAGGAGGCGCACGATAGCGGACACCGGAGGCCACGATACCGAAGATCGGGATTGGCAGCGCCTGGACAAATGGCTCTGGTGCGCCCGAATCATGCGCGCGCGCACCGATTGCGCCGAACTGGTCGCGCTCGGCTCGATCCGGATCAACCGCCAGCCGACCGGCAAGCCGCATGCGAAACTGCGGGTGGGCGATGTGCTCACCATTCCGGTGCATGACACGGTCCGGGTGCTGCGCGTCGTCAGCCTGGCCGGCCGGCGCGGACCCGCTTCGGAGGCGAAGCTGCTCTACGCCGATCTCAGCCCGGTAGAAAGCAGCCCGGCTGAAACCAACCCGGCTGAGATCAACGACCCGTCAGCAACACCTTGCATCGCGGCGGATTCGTCGGCATATCGCGCGCCATGATGGTCGGCCCCGCGCCGTCTTTTTCCTACATCCAGGGGTTCCCAATGACCTACGTGGTCACCGAAAGCTGCATTCGCTGTAAATTCATGGACTGTGTCGAAGTCTGCCCGGTGGATTGCTTCTACGTTGGCGAGAACATGCTCGTCATTCATCCCGACGAATGCATCGACTGCGGTGTATGCGAGCCCGAGTGTCCAGCCGAAGCCATCTTGCCGGACAGCGACGACAGGGCGACAGCCTGGGTGGAGCAAAATCGCCAGTACGCGACGCTGTGGCCGAACATCACCCGCAAAGGCACGCCTCCGGACGATGCGGACGACTGGAAGGACAAGCCCGGCAAAGCCGACTTGTTCTCGCCCGAACCTGGCAAGCCGTAATGCCGCGGTCTGGTTCCAGCATGGCTTTAGGCGCTGACGTGGCACACATTTCGTGCTACACTTCTCCGCTATTTCGCCGAATCGGGATCTGAATTAACGATTGATATAAAACGCGATCGATAGCTTCTGGCGGGATCGTGGGAACACTCGGCACAACGGACGACGGCAGCGGGAACGGGGCAACATCAGGCCGCGAACGACCTGAAACGCCCGGCGAAGGGCGGCCCGCGAGGGCGAGTAGCACGGCAGGTATGATGATGGGTGAGCAGCAGGCAGTGGAAGACATTTCGAATCAGGTGGCCGAACAACCGGTGAGCGAAAATCCGGCGCCGCCGTCCGAACCGCGCCCCAACCTTCGGCCGCAGCATAACGGCCCGAACCTGACCCCGCGGGCGATCGCCAAAGCCGAGATCTTTGTGGAAGGGGACTACGTCGTCTACCCGACCCATGGCGTCGGCAAGGTGGAACGCATCGCGGTGGAGGAGATCGCCGGCCACAGGCTGGAATTGATCCACATCACGTTCGAGGAAAACCGCATGACGCTGCGGGTACCGGTCTCCAAGGCCCGTACCGCCGGTTTGCGCAAGCTGGCGACGCGCAAGCTTTTCGATGAGGCGCTAACTGTTCTGCGCGGCAAGGCCCGCATCAAGCGCACCATGTGGTCGCGCCGGGCGCAGGAATATGAGGCGAAGATCAACTCCGGGGATCCGCTCTCGATCGCGGAAGTCGTACGCGACCTGCATCGCAATGCCGGACAGCCGGACCAGAGTTTCTCCGAACGGCAGATCTATGAGGCGGCCATGGATCGACTCGCCGCGGAGCTGGGGGCATTGGACCAGACCGATAAGCAGACCGCGATCACCAAGCTGACGGATTACCTGCGGACGGTTTGACCAGCCGCGCGGTTTCGTCGTGAACGCGTTCGGCCTTCGGGTTGCTGGTATCACCCCACCGCTGCCAACCGCGACGCCGTGGCCGGTGCGGTTCCTCCGGACACGCCATACACCCCGCGTTCATTCGGCATCGGGGCGAACCGCGACGTGATGCCAAGCACTGTTTCGGCGCCGCCCAGATACAGCAGCCCGTCCGGCGGCATGATCCCGGCGATCGCCTCGAGCACCCGCGTTTTCGTCGGCTGGTCGAAATAGATCAGCACATTGCGGCAGAATACGATATCGAACCGACCGAGCGAGCGGAGGTCTGACAACAGGTTGAATTCGCGAAACGAGGCCATGGCGCGGATCGCGTCGGTGATGCGCCAGTTGCTGTCGTCCTTGCGGAAATAACGCATCAGCATCTGGACCGGCAGGCCGCGCTGCACCTCGAATTGCGAATAGACACCTTCACGGGCTCGCGCCAATTGGTCGCGGGCGATGTCGGTGCCGACGATCTCAACCTTGCGGCCGCCGAGCGCCGCGTTGGATTCGGCGACGATCATCGCGAGCGAGTAGGCTTCCTGCCCGGACGATGAAGCTGCTGACCAGACCCGCAACGTGCTGCCGGCCGGACGGGCAGCAACCAATCGTGGCAGCGCCTGGCCGCGGAAATGTATGAACGGCTTTTCGTCGCGAAAGAAGAAGCTTTCGTTGGTGGTCATGGCTTCGACGACGTCGCGGGTCAGAGCATCGCTTCCAGGGCGCCGCAGCCGCTCCGCCAACTCGTTCATATCGGTAAGCTTTTCGCGCTTGACGATGCCGCTCAACCGGGTTTCCAGCAGATAAAGCTTGTCCGTGCCGATGATCAGGCCGGATTTCGTCTTCAGCATGGTCGCCAGCGTGTCGAACGCGACGGGGGACAGAGGCGCGGTCATGGGCGTGCTCCTTTCAGCATTTCCAGGAGTTTGGGGGCGATCCTCGGCAGCGGCAGGATCGCGTGACACAGTCCAGCCTGGGCAATGGCGCCGGGCATTCCCCACACCACGCTGGTGGCCTCATCCTGTCCGATCGCGGCGCCGCCGGTCTCGACCACCTTCGTGGTCCCGGCCAGGCCGTCGTGCCCCATGCCGGTCAGCATCGCCACCAGGACGCGGCCATCGCAGCAGGCCGCGGCGCTGCGCAGCATCGGATCGACCGAGGGGCGGCAGAAATTTTCCGGGGGGTCCGACGTCAGTCTCGCACGCAGGGCGGTTCGGTTGCCTTCCACCAGCAGGTGCTTGTCGCCGGGGGCAAGATAGATCCGATCGGCGACCAGCGCCTCGCCGTCGCGCGCCTCGGCGCAGGGCATCAGGCCGAGCCGGTTGAGATGTTCCGCCAGGATCGGGGTAAAGGTTGCCGGCATATGCTGGGTCATGACCACCGGAACGCCAACCGAACGACCCAGGCCTTGCACCAGGGTGAACAGCGCCTGCGGTCCTCCGGTCGAGCTTCCAATCGCGAGCAGACGGGCGGTCAGCGGCGGCGCCGCTCGCAACGCCATGGGCGCTCGGGCGAATACCGGCGACGTCACGCGGCGACGCATGCGGCCGAGGCCCTTGACCTTCTCCAGCAGCTCCCGCTTGAAGCCGGCGTCGTTGACGGTGCCGATGCTCGACGGCTTGGGGATGTAATCGGCCGCCCCCATGCGCAGCGCCCGAAGCGCCACATCGGCGCCGCGTGTGGTCAGGGTGGAGGCCATGATGATGCGGACCCCGGGATCGGCCCGCAGCAACTGGGGCAGGGCGGTCAGGCCGTCCATCACCGGCATCTCGATATCCAGCACCACGACATCGACCCGCGAGGCCCGGATCTGATCGACCGCCAATCTGCCGTTCTCGACCTTGGCGACGACGACGATCTCGGGATCGGATTCCAGGATGCGGGCCAGCGCACCGCGGATGACCGACGAGTCATCACAGATCATGACCCGTACCGCGACCGCCGCGGCCGAGGATCGCGCGATTGCCGGCCGCGGCGGCGTGGGCAGCAGGGGGCCCGAGACAGGCGCGATCACAGCAGCCCCACCTGGGCGAATTTGCCGGTCAGGATATCCTCATCGAACGGCTTCATGATGTATTCCTGCGCGCCCGCCGAGATGGCCGCCTCGATGTGCCCCATGTCGTTCTCGGTCGTGCAGAACAACACCGGCGGCTTGTCGGGGCCGTATTCCTTGCGCAGCGCGATCAGGAAGGTGATGCCGTCCATCACCGGCATATTCCAGTCCAGCAGGACACAGTCCGGCATTTGCTCGCGGCAGGCGTCCAGCGCCTTTTGCCCGTCGGCAGCCTCCACGACGGCGAACCCGTTCGATTCCAGGATGCGGCGAGCGACCTTACGGACAACCCGGCTGTCGTCAACGACGAGGCAGGTGCGTGTCATGGCGGCCTACTCCTCTCCTGACAGGGCTAGCAATCGGGATACGTCCAGCACCACCAGCAGGCGGCCATCCAGCCGGAAGATGCCGGTGCTGAATTCGGCCCACGTCTTGTCCAGGGTCGGCGGGTTCCGCTCGAATGCGGACGCATCCAGGCTCAACACCTCGGAAACCTGATCGACCAGCAGCGCGTAGAGCTCGCCGCCCTGTTCGGCGACCACCGACATCCGGGCCTGGCCGGGCGGCGCCGGAGGCAATCGCAATCGGCGCCGCAGATCGATCGCGGTGACGATGCGGCCCCGCAGGTTCAGGCTGCCGGCGATTTCAGGCGGCGCGAGCGGGATGCGGGTGATCACCTGCTCCCCCAGGATGTCGCGCACCGCGAGAACCGGGACGCCGCAAAGCTGATCGGCCACGGTCAGGGTGACCAGGACCTGGGTATCTTCCCCGGTAGTGGTGGTCGGCGAGGCCGTCTCCGGCCGCTCCAGTAAATCAGTGGCCATTAGCTGGTCCTTTTTAGCGGGTTACGCGGAGACGTTTCCGCGGATCGGGGTCAAGCGGAGACGTCTCCGCGAGCAGCGGGTCAGGCGGAAACCAATTCGGTGACACTGGCACGCAGGCTGGCGACCAGGGCTTCGCGTTCGAACTTGGCGACGTAGTCGGTAAAGCCGGCCTCACGGCCAAGGCGCGCGGTCTCCATGTCGGAGTGGGCGGTCATCGCCAGCAGCGGCAGCGCGGCCCAGGATCCGCCGGCACGCACCGCGCGGGCGAACTGGATCCCGTCCATCACCGGCATCTCGATGTCGGACACGATGGCGTCGAACATCGTGCCGGCGTCGCGCAGCGCCAGCGCTTCAGCCGCACTGCTGACAGCGGTGACGCGGAAGCCGGCCGCGCCCAGTGTCGGCACCATCAGCTGGCGGAAGAACTCGCTGTCGTCCACCAGCAGAACGTGCTTCTGGCCGGCGGCGGCACCTTGCCGCGGAACGCCGCGGAACCAGTCCTGCCAGGCCTGCATCAGCCAGTACCCGGTATCCAGCACATCGGTGGCCTGGCCGCCGATCACCGCCGATCCCAGCAGGCCCGCACGCGCGCCGGCCAGTTCGATATCCAACCGATCCTCGACCACGTCAATGATCTCATCGACCATCAGGCCCATCGTGCGATCGCCCTCGGCGAACACCAGCATGGGTTGCGTCGGCGTTTCCTGGTCGATGCCGCCGTCGATTGCGATCAGCGGCATCAGCTTGCCGCGGTACTGGGTAACCGGGGCGCCGCACGACAGCTCGATCTTGTCGCGTGGGATGTCTTCCAGGCGCGCGACCAGGCCCAGCGGCACGCCCATCCGCCGGCTTCCTCCGGCGCGGAACAGCAGCATCGCGGTCTTGTCGGATGACACCTGCGCATCGACCGCACCGGAGCGCAGCAACTTGCTTTCCGACCCCGCTCCGACGCCGCTGGCCCGCGCGATACCGTTCGGATCCAGGATCATGATGACCGAACCGTCCCCCAGGATGGTGTTGCCGCTGAACATCGTCACGTGGCGCAGGATGGGTGCCACCGGCTTGACGACGATTTCCTCGGTGTCGAACACCCGGTCCACGATGATGCCCATCACGTGCTGGCCGACCTGAGCCACCACGACATGCGCCGCGGATTCCGCCTTGTCCTCGACCCCCAGCGCCAGCAGTTCGGTCAGGCTCACCAGCGGCAGCAGCCGGTTGCGCAGCCGCAGCACAGGCGTGTCGTTGATCCGCTCGATGACGCTGTTGCCGGCACCCTCGCTGGGTGCCTTGTCGGATTTGCGCTGCGCCCGCACCAGCTCCACCACACTCAGCTGTGGTATGGCGAACCGCTCTTTGCCGGCTTCCACGATCAGCGCGGAGACAATGGCCAGGGTCAGCGGGATCTTGACCGTGAACATCGTGCCCTGGCCGGCCGTGCTCTTCAGTTCGATGGTGCCACCGATTTTCTCGATGTTGGTCCGCACCACATCCATGCCGACGCCGCGGCCGGATACAGCGGAGATCGTCGCCGCGGTCGAAAAGCCAGCCCGGAAAATAAAGCGCTGGATCTGGCCGTCGGTCATCCCCGCCAGTTCGGCTTCGGTGGCCAGCCCGTTGGACAGCACCTTGGCGCGGATACGGTCCACCGCCAGGCCACGCCCGTCATCGGAGATCTCCAGGATGATGTAGCCGCCTTCGTGGTAGGCATTCAGGATGATGTTGCCGGTTTCCGGTTTGCCCGCGGCCTTGCGCTCCGCCGGCGTCTCCAGCCCATGATCGCCGCTGTTGCGGATCATATGCGTCAGCGGGTCCTTGATCAGCTCCAGCACCTGCCGGTCGAGCTCCGTCTCGGCCCCCAGCATGGTGAGCTCGATCTTCTTGTTGAGGTCGTTGGAAAGGTCGCGCACCAGCCGCGGCAGCTTGTTCCAGGCGTGCCCGATCGGCTGCATGCGGGTCTTCATCACCCCCTCCTGCAGGTCGGAGGTGATGTGCGACAGCCGCTGCAGCGGAACGGTGAAGGCGCCGTTTTCCTGGGTGCGCGCGAGCTGAAGCAGCTGGTTGCGGGTCAGGACCAGCTCGCTGACCAGGGTCATCAGGTCTTCCAGCACATCCACGGTCACGCGGATGGTTTGCGCCGCCGCGACCGGGATCGCTGGTGCCTGCGCCTGGGATGCCGCCGCCGCGGGTGGGGCGACCGCCGCCGGAGAGGCAACGGGAGCGACGACCGCCGCACGTGGGGCGACGGCTACAGGGGGGGCGATGGCTACAGGGGGGGCAGCGGCCACCGGTGGAGCGACGGCCGCCGGTGGAGCGACAGCCGTGGGCGGCGCGCTTCCCCCCGAAATGCTGTCGACCAACGCGTCAAACTGTTCGGACTCGGTCGGCGGTGGCTTGGCGCCCGCGACCGGCGCCTTGGTTGGCCCCGCCGCCTCGCCTGACGCGACCAGGTTCAGCGCGACGATCAACGCCGCGTCGTCTCCAGCCGGTTCGGCGCCGGTTTCGCTCAGGGTGGCGACGATCGCCTTGATGGCATCGGTGCAGGCCAGCACCTGGCTGACGATATCCGGGGTAACGATCAGGGTGCGGTCGCGCAGCTTTCCCAGCACGTTCTCACCGGCATGTGCCACGCGTTCCAGCCGCGGCAGGCCAAGAAACCCGCAGGTGCCCTTGATCGTGTGCACCAGCCGGAAAATGAAGCCCAGCGTCTCGGCGTCGTCAGGCGTGCGTTCCAGCGTGAGGAGCGCGCCATCGAGTTCAGCCAGGCTCTCATTCGTCTCGGTGAGGAAATCGGAAAGCAGATCGTCCACGGTAGCCCCCTCGCAAGCCCATCAGCCGGGCGGGAGCCAATCCTTGGCATCACTTCACAAACAAAAGGTAAATGCCGCGCATAATTTTTTCGGTTTGGCGTCCGGCCGCGCCAGGGAGAACGCGCGAAACGCGCGAATCATGTGATTAAACAAAGGCTACAGCAATTTGCAGGCCGTACAGCCGGCGCAAAAATTGCTCTAACCGCCCAAACGGAGGATGGCCGGCTCATTCCGCGCCGCCGGGGAAAGCACCACTGACAGCCGTATGCCGGCCGCATGCGCCAGCAACGCGGTCAGCGCCATCTGCAGACTGCGCCCATCGGTCAGCGCGGATCGCGCCTCCGTCTCATCGGACAGGCAGACCGCCATTCCGCTGGACCATGCCGCCGCCGGACCGGCAATCCTGACAAAAAGGTCGTCCGGCTCCCCCGCGACAACGACGGTCCCGCCGGACGGAAGGCTGTCGGCCGCCAGCAGCAGAAGGTTCAGCACGATCCGACCGGTGGAGGCGGAAAATACCGTGCCTTGATCCAGCGCCGAGACATCAACGGTAACCTGTTCCGGCAGCCCCGCCGCCAGGTGTTGGATGCGCGCCAGCGCCATGGGGTCGCCGTCCGGTCCCCACGCTGCGCGGCGCAGTTCGAGCCGGGTCGTCAGTGCCTGGGCGGTCGCGACGCCGGGATCGAATGCCGCACCCTTGGCCGGGGCCGAAAGCGCGTGGTCCAGCGATCCGACCATGCCACTGATGTCATGGCATAATCGCGTCGACGTCAATTCAATCAAGCGCAGGGCACCATCCGTGCCGGACATAGGTCTTCCGCTGTGTGGGTCGCCGTCGACGGCAGGATGGCCTTATTCCGGCCGCGAGTCGAGGCGATATGCGGGGGTTTCGGCCTGACCCTCTGCCGGGGGGCTTGAACACGCGCCCTCGGTGGCGCAAGTCATACTGAACGTAATATATGAGCAGGCAAGCGGCCAAAGTCCGGCCTGAACGGAGAAGCCTACCAGCCATGCCAAGCGTTTCAACATGATTGATCCATTCGGCAGAGCGATCACCTATCTGCGCGTTTCGGTAACCGACCGCTGCGACCTGCGCTGCGTCTATTGCATGTCGGAGGATATGACCTTCCTGCCGAAGCGCGACCTGCTGACGCTTGAGGAACTCGACCGGCTTTGCAACGCGTTCATCCGGCTGGGCACGACGAAAATCCGCATCACCGGGGGCGAGCCGCTGGTGCGTCGCGACGTCATGCAACTGTTCGGCAAGCTCGGCGATCGGATCGGGAACGGCCTGAGCGAACTGACCGTCACGACCAACGGTTCGCAATTGACCAAGCACGCCCAGACGCTGGTGCAAGCGGGCGTCAAACGGATTAACGTCTCGCTGGATACACTTGACCCGGTGCGGTTCACCCAGATCACCCGCTGGGGCAAGATCGAGCAGACGCTGGACGGGATTTTCGCCGCGAAGGCCGCCGGACTGGCGGTGAAGATCAACGCGGTGGCGATGAAGGGCGTGAATGAGGCTGAATTCGACGGCCTGCTCGCGTGGTGTGGGGAGCACGGCTTTGACCTGTGCCTGATCGAGACCATGCCGATGGGCGATATCACGGGCGACCGGACCGACCAGTATCTGCCTCTGTCGGTGGTCCGGGCGCGACTGCGCAACACCTGGACGCTGGAGGACACCGACTACAAGACCGGCGGACCGGCGCGGTACTACACCGTGAAGGAAACCGGCGGCCGGATTGGGTTCATCACGCCGATGACCCATAACTTCTGCGAAAGCTGCAACCGGGTGCGGCTGACCTGCACCGGCAGTCTATATATGTGTCTGGGCCAGGATGACTCCGCCGATTTCCGGCCGCTGCTGCGGGCCGGCGCCACCGACGACCAGTTGGACGATGCAATCCGTGAGGCGATTTCACGCAAGCCGAAGGGGCACGACTTCATCATCGACCGCAGGCACGACAAGCCGGCCGTCGCTCGGCATATGAGTGTGACCGGCGGGTAGCAGGCAGGCAGCAGCCGAACCAGCGGTAGTTCAATCGGGCAGGCCGCCAGCGATCTTAAGGGTTTCTTAAGCATCGGCCGTCATAACGACTCTTTCGCGATGCGATGTGCGTCAGAGGAGTTTGCCGTGCTGCAGATAGCCTGTCGGGTCCTGATGCTGCTGCTGGCCGGCACGATGACAGTCGCCGCCGCCGAACCAAGACCGCGCGACGACATGAAGAAGGACTTCGTCAGGCCGGCCGGTGTTCCATACCCCGCCGACAATCCGTACGAGACGCATAAGGTCAATCTGGGACAGATGCTGTTCTTCGAACCCCGGCTCTCCGGTTCGAAATGGATCTCCTGCGCCAGCTGCCACAATCCCGGCCTGTCCTGGGGCGATGGTCTGGCGCGTGGAATTGGCACGGACATGAAGACGCTGGGGCGTCGCAGTCCGACCATCCTCAACATGGCCTGGGCCAATCTGGTCATGTGGGACGGTCGCAAAACCAGCCTGGAAGACCAGGCTTTCGGCCCGGTTACCTCCCCAGCCGAAATGAACGGCACGATCGAAGAGGCGGTCGCACGCATCGGTGCCATCGGCGCCTATCAGGCAGAATTCAAGACGGTGTTCGGCGATGAGGGCGTGTCGGCCCGCACGATCCCGCTGGTGCTCGCGACCTACGAACGCTCCATCGTGTCGGGTGAGGCGCCCTTCGACCGGTGGATCGCCGGCGACCAAACCGCGATATCCGACGACGCCAAGCGCGGGTTCGACTTATTCACCGGTAAGGCCAGGTGCACCGGCTGCCACACCAGCTGGAATTTCACCGACAATGGCTTTCACGATATCGGGCTGCCTGACACCGATATCGGGCGCGGCGAATGGCTCAAGGTCGAGAGCATGCAGCACGCTTTCAAGACGCCGACCTTGCGAGACGCGGATCGCCGGGGGCCATATATGCACGATGGGTCACTCGGCACGCTTGCCGATGTCGTCGATCATTATGATCGTGGCGGTCTGATGCGGCCCAGCCTTTCCAATATGATGCAGCCGCTGCATCTCAGCGGCACGGAAAAGCAGGATCTGCTGGCCTTCCTCGGGACGCTCACCGGCAACAATGCGCCCGTCACCGTGCCGGTCCTGCCTAATCCCCAGGCCGCCCGAAATTGACCGCCTGCAAATCCGGAGTTTAGCCCAGTGCATTTCAATATCCCGATTCTTTCGGCCGCGCTGCTGATCGCCGCCGCCGCACCCCTGCACGCCGAAAACGTCATTGTCTATCAAGAGGGGAAGAAATTCTCCGAGGCCGAGGTGGCGGTAAAAGTGGGGGAGACCGTTACTTTCACCAACAAAGATCCAATCACCCACAACGTCTATTCCAGCACGCCGGGCATGGCTTTCGATCTGAAGCAGCAGAAGCCCGACGAATCGACAACCATTACCTTCGACCACGTCGGTGAAGCGACTGTGCAATGCGCGATCCATCCGCTGATGAAGCTGAAGGTGGACGTGCAATAGCCGCTTTGAAGCGCCAGGGGCCAAGATGAAAATTCGCACCAGATTGCTGATCGGTTTCCTGCTCGTCATCGCGATCAGTGCCGCGACCGGGATCTATTCGATCCTCGTCATCGCGAAAACCAGCGCGCTCACCGCTGAGATGTATGACAGCCCGTTGATGGCGAGCAGCTTCGCACTGAGTGCCACGGCCGATTTTGAGCGGGCAGACCGAGCACTGGTGGTAGCGGCATTGACCGATTCAGGTGCCAGACTGCACGAGCAGGAAGCTGCGATGGCCGCGTTGGAGGCGAACATCGCCGACGATCTGGGCGTCGTCCAGCAACGCTTTCCCACGGCTCGGGGAGCCGCGATGGTCAGCGAGGTGACGAAGCTGCTGGCCGATTGGGACGGCTTGATGAAGCGCATGGCCGCGACCGCACCGGACAAGTTGCCGGTCATGCTGGCTGCCCAGGCGGCGCTGCATGAAAAGATCGAAGCGAAACTCGATATATTGGTCGAAGGCGCCAAGGAGGACGGACTGAACTTCCGTAACGATGCCGCGGCGATGGGCCGGACCTCACATTGGATGCTGGTCGGCGGGCTGTCCTTCACTGTCGCCGCCGGCATAGTCATTGCGTTGCTGATTGCTCGCGGCATTGCCCGGCCGATCGTCGCCATCACGCGGACCATGTCGGAACTTGCCGGCGGCGATACCCAGGTCGCGATCCCGGCAATCCAGCGGCGCGATGAGATCGGCACGATGGCGCGGGCGGTGGGGGTCTTCAGGCAGAACGCGCTGGAGAACAATCGGCTGGTGGATGCGACGGCGCATGAACAGGCGGCCCGAAACCGCCGCCAGTCGGCAATGGATCGCCATACCGAGGAATTCGGTGCTTCGGTTTCCGGCGTGATGGCGACGCTCGTCAAGTCCGCCGACGACATGCGCAAGGCCGCCAGTGAGATGTCGGATTCGGCCACTCAAACCCGCGAAAGTACCTCCGGTGCGGTACAGGATGCCAACGCGTCTTCCCGCGATCTCAATGCTGTCGCGGCGGCAGCCGAAGAGATGGCCGCGAGTGTCAACGAAATCAGCAAACAGGTCTCCCACGTTACGATCGCGGTGGGCAGGGCGGTTGATCGGGCTTCCGAGACCGATACGAAAGTGGCCGGACTGACAGCGGCCGCGGACCGGATCGTCGACGTGGTCCGGCTGATCACGGGTATCGCCGGACAGACCAACCTGCTGGCGCTCAATGCAACAATCGAAGCGGCCCGAGCTGGCGATGCCGGCAAGGGGTTTGCCGTCGTCGCTGGTGAAGTGAAAGCACTCGCGGCACAGACGGCTCATGCGACCGAGCAGATCGGTGCGCAAATCGTTGCGATCCGGACGGCCACCGGCGATGCGGCGGCAGCAGTACGTGAGGTCGGGATGGCGATCGCCGATGTGGCATCTGTCGCCACCGCGATCGCCGCGGCCGTGGAGCAGCAGGCGGCGGCGACCCGCGAGATCAGCGGCAACGTGCAGAATGTCACCTCGGCTACCAACGCCGTCACGCAGGTGATGGCGCAGGTGCTGACCATAGCCGAACAAACGGGTACCGCCAGCCATTCCGTGCTGACCGCGGCGGACGAAGTCGGGCTTACTGCCGATACGTTACGGACCGAAGTCAACGCGTTTCTCGGCGTAATGGCGCGCGACAACGCTGATGAGCGTCGGGCTTTTGACCGAGTGCGTGGTGGCGGCATCATGGCGTCACTGAGCATGACGGGGCACGATCGGATCAGCGCTGTCGTCAGTGATATTTCATGCGGGGGCGTTGCGTTGACGTGTGACTTTACTGTGCCGACCGGCACAGAGGTGCAGGTTGATCTGCCGGCCGTCGGAACCGTGCCCGGCAGGATTGCGCGATCGGGCAATGGCTTGGTCGTGGTGTCGTTCCGACAGGACGCGGCGAGCGTGGCAAATTTGCGCAAGGCCCTGGACGTGTTCAAAGAAAGCACGCACGCCGCGGCCGCCTGATGACAAGAGGCGCGCACGGCTTTGTCGATCTTCCGCACTCACGGCACGCCAGCACCGGATCATCAGCACGTACGGAAAGAACCGTCATATTTATCCACTGG
>JAQGHW010000451.1 GCA_028291505.1 Rhodopila sp.
TTGCGCTGTGCGGCATGGCCGTCGCCTTCAAGGCAGCTTGCAACTTGATCGGGTCGGTGGAACCGGCACGGTTCAACGCATCGGCCAGGACGAAGAAGGCCTGCAGGCATCGGCCGCTGACGTCGCCAATCTCATTGCCGGTCTTGGCCTGGTAGATCGCATTGACGCCCGCGGACAGGCTGCCCGCCGGGCCCTTGCTCCACACACTGCGGTTGACCAGTCCCTTGGCGATGCCGCCAACCGCCGGCAAAAATGCCGGGTCGGAGAAGCCGGCGGAATCGCCGATGATCATCGGCGGCAAATAATCCAGCGTCTTCATCGTGCGCATGAACAGGATGGCGTCGGAGGCATAGCTGACGAACAGCGCGACGGACGGGTTCTTCTCTTTCAATTGCAACACCTGCGCCGAAACGTCCGCTCCGTTCGCGCTGTACGGCACGCGTATCGAAACCGGCAGGCCCAGCCGCTTTGCCTCCGCCGCGATCGCATCGCCGACAGATGACCCATAGTCCGTGTTTTCGTTGATGATCGCGACGTCCTCGACACGGCGTCCGGCTTTCTTCTGGTCCAGCAGGAATTGCATGTAGCTGTCGGCGAAGTTGGTCGCGATCGGCGTCACCCGGAAGGTGAATTTGAATCCGCGCGCCGTAATGTTGGCGGCGACCGAGTCGGAGACCACGAAAGGCACACCGTATCGTTCCGCCACCGCCGTCGCGGTCATGGCGGCGGAGGAATGGTAGGCGCCAAGCAATGCCGCCACCTTGTCGCCGGTAATCAACTTCAGCGCCAGGCTCTGCGCCATGGAAGGGTCGCCGCGGTGATCGACGAAGACAGGTTCGATCTTGGCGCCTCCGAGACCAGGCAGCCCAGCGGTCGTGCCGACCGTGAGATCTTTCAGTTTGGGGTGCCCGGTGTTGATGATCTCGGCCGCGACCTCGATAGCCGCCTTGGCTTCCCCGCCGGATGCCGCGGAGTTCCCGGTCAGGGGCAGCAGGACACCGACCTTCACGGTTTCGGCGGCCCGGCTGCGGGAGGAAGCGGCGATGATCGCGGGGGCGGACAGCAGCAAAATGCGGCGGCGGATCATAAGGCCTCCTGTATAACTTGATCATGACATACGCCGAAGCGATGTTTCCATGCAACGAATCCCGGGACGCCTTGCGTCCACCCTTCCGACCCGTTGATAATGGCCCCAGAACGGGCGCAAGCCCACGGGGGGAATTGGACGGAATGAATTTGCTGTTCAGGCTTTTGGTCGCGACCGTGTTTACTGTCGCCGGCGTCGGCTCAGCCAGCGCGCAGACCATGCAGACACTTAACATCTATACGGTAAAAAACCTGCTGGCGACGCCGAATTTCGTCGCGCTGGAAAATGGCTACTGGGCCGAACAGGGCCTCGATGTGCAGATGAAGCTTGTCGGCAGCGGCCGAATCGTCGTGCAGGCCTTGCAGGCGGGCGACGCGCAGTTGGGCCACGTAGCGATCAGCGGCACCCTGCCGATCGCCCGCGCCGGCGGCGACAAGTTGATCAGCGCGATGCCGTACTACAACGACCCCACCTACATGGGACGAGCGGGTGCCTACGCGATCATCGGTCGCAAGGACCGCGGCATTGACAGCGCACACCCCGACTCCCTGCTCGGCAAGAAGATCTGTTTCACCACTGGCACCGACGAATACTACTTGAAGCAATGGTTCCGGCGGCAGAAGCTGGATATCTCCAAGAGCCAGATCGTCAGCTTGCTCGTGGAGGACATGCCGGTCACCTTGTCCCAGGGCCTCGTTGACGCGGTCGTGCCGTGGGAACCGTATGTGTCGCAGGTGATCCGGGAACTCGGGCCGAACGCTGCCATCATGAGCCGGGGAGACGCTGGACTGATCTCCGACAATGTCGGCGTCGTCGGCAAGGAGGATTGGATCCGCGCGCATCCCGAGATCGTCGAGAAGTTCGTTACCGGCATCGCCATGGCAGCCAAATTCATCCGCGAAAACCCGAAGGAGTCAGCAGAAATCGTCGCTCGTACGCTCGATGGAATGAATGTCGGGGACGCGTTCGAGGGCCTGCAGCACATGGCGTGGGACCCGCGCATTTCGGTTTGCACGGTCGAGGGCACAATTCGCAGCGGCAATGGAATGGTGCAGACCGGCCTGATCAAGATGGAACGGCCGTTCGTCGCGGCCGACTTCTACGACATGACCGCCTATGACTATGTAACGGCGAAGCATCCCGAATTGTTCGAGGGATTGCCGCCGCTGCCCACCCAGTTGGAAGACTGCAAGGGCAAGCTGGACGGCTAGGATGGCCGAAAAGATTGAGGTCTCCGGATTCCGCCATTTTTTCCAGACGGAAGGTGGTCCGGTGCAGGCCACCGGCACGATCGACCTTTCCATTCGCGCGGGGGAATTCGTTACTCTGGTGGGACCCAGCGGCTGCGGGAAGACGACGCTGCTGAAGGCCATCGCGGGGTTCATCACCCCTTCGGAGGGCAGCATCGTCTGCGACGGCAAACCGGTAAAGGGGCCAGGCCGGGACCGAGGCGTGGTGTTTCAGGAACTCGCGATCCTGCCTTGGCGGACGGTGCGACGGAACATTGCCCACGGCCTGGAAATCGCTCGCGTGCCGAGGGTTCAGCGGGACGCTACGGTGACACGTCTGGTCGGGTTGATGGGGCTGGTCGGGTTTGAGGACCGGTATCCGCATGAACTGTCGGGTGGAATGCGCCAGCGCGTGGCGGTGGCACGCACCTGGGCGGCCGATCCGGAGATCATTCTGATGGACGAACCGTTCGCCGCGGTCGACGCGATGACCCGGCTGACGTTGCAGGAGGAGCTTGGGCGGCTGTGCGTCGCGACCCGGAAGACGGTGTTCTTCATTACCCATAGCGTTGAGGAGGCTGTGTTCCTCGCCGACCGCGTGCTGGTGATGACAAAGCGCCCGGGAACGATCAAGGCGGTGCTGGACGTGCCGCGCCGTGAGGCCGGCGGCCGGGATTGGGATAGTTTCACATCCGACCCAGTGATGCAGAAGATCGCCGGCGAGGTGATGCATCTTGTCCACGCCGAACGGGTGTGATGAAACTCCTGGCACCGCTGCGGGTCTTGATGCCGTTCGCCGTTCTGGTGGCCATCTGGTGGGGCATCAAGTCCGGTGCGCAGGTGCCCGACAAACTACTGGTGGCTCCGCCCGCGGTCTGGGCGAGTTTCGTCTACCTGGTAACCCATGGCATCCTCGCGGAATATGCCAGCGCAAGCCTGCGCATGATCGGGCTGGCCGCGATGATTTCATTTGTAATCGGTGTGCCATTGGGCTTCGCGGTGGGCACCAACCGCTATGCCGCCAGGGCACTGGAAGGAACGCTGCGGTTCCTGCAAGGGATTTCTGGAATTGCCTGGCTTCCACTGGCGATTCTGTGGTTTGGGTTCAGCAACACCACCACCCTGACGATCGTGATCTACACGCTGATCGTGCCAATCGTGTTCAACACCATGACCGGCGTGCGGGCGATCCCGGAGAATTATGTGCTGGCCCTGCAATCCCTCGGCGCCGGCCGGCTGCGTATCGTTCGCGATGTGTATCTGCCGGGTGCCCTGCCAAGCATCGTTGTGGGGATGCGGCTGGGGATGGGATATGGGTGGAGGGCGCTGATCGCCTCGGAGATGCTCGTGCGACAAGGTGGCCTGGGCGACCTGATTTTCAGCGCCCGCACGTTCAGTCAGATCGATCGGATCATGGTGGGCATGGTGGTGATCGGCACGCTGTATATCATCGTCGATCGGTTGCTGGTGCAACCGATTGAGACCATGACGATCGCTCGCTGGGGGATCCTGCGGCGATGATGCATCGTCTGATCTGGCGCTGCCTGCCGGCAGTACCCGCGGTGATCGCTCTACTGGCATGGTGGGCATGGTTCGCGATCGATCGGCCGCCTCCGTCGGTGATGCCGTCTGCGACCGATGTCGTCGTTACGATGTGGCAGCTTGCGTTCGGGGGGCGTCTCGCCGGCGATATCCTCGCCAGCCTGGCGCGGCTGCTAAGCGGCGTGGGCCTCGGAATCGTTACCGGGATGATCGCCGGATTTGTCGCCGGCCTGAACCGGCCCGTCGCCAGCTTCCTCAATCCGCTGGTGGTGTTCTTCAACGCCATCTCCGGGATTGTCTGGCTGCCGCTGGTGATCGGTTGGCTGGGCATCGGCAGCGCCCTGGCGATTTTCCTGATCTGGAACACGGTTTTCTTCATCGTCTTCCAAAACACCGTGCTGGGCGTGCAACTGGTGGCCGAGGTTCTGGAACTCAGCGTCCGTAGCCTCGGCGGCGGACGTTGGGAAACAATCCGCTCGGTCACGCTGCCAGGCGCCCTGCCCTACATCTTGTCGGGTATCCGATCCGGCCTCGGCTTCGGCTGGCGAGCGTTGATCGCGGCCGAACTGGTGGGTGCGACCACCGGACTGGGTCAGCTGATCTTCAGCGGGGCGGAGTATCATCGTGCGGACATCATCGTCGGCGGGTGCCTGTTGATCGGGGCAATCGCCATGGCGATGGATCGCTGGCTGCTGCTACCGATCGAGCGGCGTACCGTGATGCGCTGGGGCCTCGTTACGTCCGGGCGAGGACGCTAGCCGATGCGCGCCGCGCGGTTTCGACTGTTGGCCGGGGTGGTCCTGATCGCACTGATCTTGTTCGGGCAGACGCTGGTGGGGATGGCGACCGCGAACGGGCGGCTCGATTCGGCGCTACGGGACACCACCGGCCCGGTAAACGTGGTTGTGGTGATGGATTTTACCCCGGAACGTTTCCACACGGAACGGCTGTCGACCTACGGGGTTTTCGCGGGACGCGACAAGGCGGTGAACCGGGTGCGGCTGCGGATGGTGTCACCGGAAAATCTGCGACGGCTGGCGGACCTGGCGTGGGTAGCGCGGATCGAACCGGCCCCGTAGGCCGCCCCTCAGAATGACGCTTCCGCTT
>JAQGHW010000465.1 GCA_028291505.1 Rhodopila sp.
CCGCGCAAGGCCCGAGAGTACTCCGTTATCGGAATATCCGTGTTCATCCCTTCTGATCAGTGTTCATCCGTGTTCCATCTCACTTTGCCGCCATCGCCCCAGTCCGCAACCACCGGCCCAACCGGTCCTCACCAGCGGCAATGTAACGGAAACGCCCCTGGACACGAAGGACCGAACCATCGTTAACCGTTCGTAAAGCGCCCGACGGTATAACGACCGGACGTCCCGGAGGTGAAACGCCAATGCTCGCCCTCGCCGTTCTCGCCGTCATCCTGCTGGCCCTGGCCACTTTGTATGTCCACGACCGGCGCCAGGTCACCCACACCATTCTCCGCAACTACCCAATCGTCGGATACTTCCGCTATTTCGCCGAAACGCTCGGTGAATACATGCGCCAATACCAGTACCTGCCCGACTGGTCCGAACGCCCGTTCAACCGGTTGGAGCGCGGCTGGGTCTACCGCTCGGCCAAAGGCGTATCCAACCTGCGCAGCTTCGGCAGCGAGAACGTGCCCGCGTTCGTCTTCCGCAACGCCGCCTTCCCGGTGTTGGAGGAGGAGAAACTGCCCTATCCCGGCAAGCAGATCGGCATCACCGAAGGGCCCGGCGCCTGCCTTCACCCGTACCACGCCAGGAATTTCTTCAACATCAGCGGCATGAGCTACGGCGCGCTCAGCCCCGCCGCCGTCTCCGCCCTGTCACGCGGCGCCAAGATCGCCGGCATCTGGATGGCCACCGGCGAAGGCGGCCTGGCGCCCAATCATCTGGAAGGCGGCTGCGACCTCATCATGCAGATGGGCACGGCAAAATACGGCGTGCGCAACGCCGATGGAACACTATCCGAGGACCGTCTGCGCGCCATCGCCGCCCACGAACAGGTCCGCATGTTCGAGGTCAAGCTCGCTCAGGGTGCCAAGCCCGGCAAAGGCGGCATCCTCCCCGGTGCCAAAGTAACCGCCGAAATCGCCGCCATCCGCGGCATCCCGGAAGGCCGCGACAGCATCAGCCCGAACCGCCACCACGACATCGGCAGCGTCAAGGAGCTCGGGCAGTTCATTAATCGTGTAAGATCGGCCACCGGCAAGCCCGTCGGCGTCAAATTCGTTGCCGGCGATACCGAATTCCTGGAGGCCTGGTTCGAGGACTGTGTCACCCATCCGGAAGGCTGTCCCGACTACGTGCAGATCGACGGCGGTGAGGGTGGGACGGGTGCCGCCCCCTCCGCGTTGATCGACTATGTCGGGCTGCCGGTCACCATCGCCCTGCCCATGGTGACCGCCGCGCGGGAACGCCACGGACTGGAGGACCGAATTCGCATCATCGCCTCCGCCAAGCTGATCACCCCGGACAAAGTGGCGTGGGCGCTGTGCATGGGCGCGGATTTCGTGTCGTCCGCGCGCGGCTTCATGTTCAGCCTGGGTTGCATCCAGGCGATGAAGTGTGCCACCGGCCAGTGCCCAACGGGGGTCACGGCATCCAACCCCAGGCTGATCGCCGGCCTGGACCCAACCGACAAGGCCGCCCGTGTCGCGCGCTACGCGATGCAGCTACGAGAGGAGGTCGAAATCATCGCCCACGCCTGCGGCCTGACCGATCCCACCGGATTCCGCCCAAGACATGTGACCGAGATCGAGCGCGGGGTCGGTGGGTTCCGCGCTCCCCAGGGCAGCGACTAGTACCTCTGCACAAAGGTTTCCTCTGCGCAAAGGTTTTGATACCCGAATTCCACCAGCCGCTTCTGCCAGTGGAGCGTCTTTTGATCCGGTCGCGCCATGCTGGCGGATAAAGTCGCGCATCTCCGCCTGCAACGCCTGATACGGTTCCGACAGCGTAAGCTCCGTGGTTTCCTCCTGTTCGTCTAAGCCGCGATGGCGACCACCAGGGGCTCACCCACCGGACGGCGCGTCATCGTCAGGGTCAGCACAGCGCCGATGATCAGCAATCCCCCGGCCAACAGAAAGGCACTGGTGAAACTTCCGGTCGCCGCAACGATATAGCCCGTGGCGATCGGCGCGGCCAGGCCGAAGATGTTGCCGCCAAGCTGGATCCAGCCGATCGCCGTGCCAATGCTCTTGCCGGCATGCAGCAAGTCGTTGGTCAGCGAATAGGTGTTCACGAACACGCTCTGCACACACGCCAGTGAGAACGTGATCTCGGCCAGCAGCAACACTTCAGAACTGGTGAACGGCGCCAGCACCATGACCGAGGCACCGAACGCAAAGATCACCACCGCATAGCGCCGCTTGCCCGCCTGAACCGCGGCAGGCGTCAGCATGTAGTCGCACAGGCGCCCCATCGCGATCGTCAGCACCATTGCGCCAAAGTAGCAAATCCCGGTCTGCAAGCCGGAGTGCAGGATATTCAGCCCGCGGCTCTGCACCAGGTACGTCGGCAGCCAGGTCAGGAACAGATACTGCGTATAGTTCACGCAGCCCTGCACCAGAAACAATCCCCACATCGTCTGGTAGCTGAGCAACTCCCTCAGCGGCATCGCGTGGGCATCGCTCGTACCGCCTGGCGAACGCTCCCGCAGGATCATCTGCCGTTCGTCTTCACCCAGCCACTGCGCATGTTCCGGGTCGCGATACACCAGCAGCCAAACCATCACCCAGATGAATCCCAGCACGCCGGAACACACGAAAGCCAGGCGCCAGCCGATCGTGGCCACCAGCCAGGCGATGGTGATCGCGGACACCGCCGTGCCGAACGCCGGCCCCGACCCCGAAATCGAAAACGCCAAGGCCCGCTCACGCACCGGCGCCCATTCGCGGATCGACCGCGCGGCGAGCGGAAACGTCGGCGACTCGCCAATGCCCAGCAGCAGCCGCGTAAAGAACACAAAGGTGAAGCTGGTTGCCGCACCAGTCAACGCCGTGGCCGCGGACCAGAACGCAATGCATCGTGCCGCGGTCGCGCGCGTCCCCCAACGGTCCAGCAAAACGCCGGCCGGCAATTGGCACGGCGCATAGGACCAGATGAAGGCAGACAAAAGATAGCCGACGGCGACCGGAGTCAGCGCGAATTGCTGGATCAGCACCGGCATGGCGATGGACAGCACAGTGCGGTCAAAGTAATTGATCAGGGTCATCGTGAACAACAGTCCATAGATTATGAACCGTTTGCGACCCGGCCGCCGCCTATCGATATCCGACATCACTTCCCTCACGATTTTGCGCCACCATGAAGCCGCCGCCCGGACCGGTCAAATCGCCCGCCCGCACCCGCCACCGATTTGTCTGCCACCGGCGACAGCGCCATGATGGCGGCCGAACAGCAAACTCGGGGGAACAAGCACCATGAAAGCATACGAAGCGATCGGCCAATCACTCATCGCCGAGGGCATGACCGACTTCTTCGGCCTGATGGGCGACGGCAACATGTGGCTCTGGGCCTCCCTCTCCCGCGACCCCTCCATCAAAGCCTACAACGCTCGGCACGAATCCATGGCCGTATCGATGGCCGACGGCTATGCCCGCACCACCGGAAAAGTCGGCATCGCGATGGTGACCTGCGGCCCGGGCCTGACCCAGTGCGGCACATCGCTGATCGCCGCCTACCGCGGTCGCACCCCCGTCGTTTTGATCGCCGGCGAAATCCAGCAGGGTGCGAAGAACAAGACCCAGTCGATGGATCAACGCCGCTTCGCCGAGGCCAGCTACGCCCGCTTCCACACCATCACCAGCACCGACAACATGGCCGAGGAAATCGCCGAGGCATTCTACGCCGCCCGCGTCCACCGCGTCCCCGTCGTGCTCAACCTGCCGATGGACCTGCAGGAAGAATCAATTGACTGGGACTACGATTACCAGCCCTCGACCCGCTTCCTGCCACCCCGCGCGGAAACCCCGAACCCCGACCTCCTGGCCCCGGTGATCGAGAAACTGATCGCCGCGGAACGCCCCGTCATCATCGCCGGCCGAGGCGCCATCGCCTCCAACGCCAAGGACGCGATCATCGAACTCGCGGACCGAGTCGGTGCCCTGCTCGCAACGTCCCTGCAAGGCAAAGGCTACTTCGCCGGCCATCCCTGGGACATCGGAATCGCCGGTGCGTTTGCCTCCGCCCCGTCGGAGCAACTGCTCGCGGAAGCCGACTTCGTCCTCGGTGTAGGCGCCGAACTCGGCTACTACACCACCGAGGGCGGATTGCTGTTCCCGTCCGCCGAAGTCGCCCGCATCGATATCAAACCGATGCCGGAAGAAATCGGCGTCATCCCCGGCCTCTACATCCAAGGCGACGGCCGCAAGTCCGTAACCGCCCTGAATGAAGCCCTGGCCGCCAGGCAGGTCCGCAAACCAGGCCTCCGAACCGAT
>JAQGHW010000520.1 GCA_028291505.1 Rhodopila sp.
ATGCGCTGGAGCCACGACTGCCCGGTGCATTACTGGTTACCGCCGGATTGTTGCTCGCCGCTTGAGGAACCAGACCCATGGCCCCTTCCGTCACCACACGCAGTTACGATAATGCCCGAACGGGTGCTACCGACCACGAGACGGCGCTGTCCGCGACCGCCGTACGCACACGGGGCATCGTCAAGTTGTTCAGCATGCCGATCCCCGACGATCCCCGCCTCGATGCTCAGCCACTGGCAGTCGGTGGGGTGCGCATGGCGAGCGGGCAGGTGCATGATGTGATTTTCCAGGCCAGCATGGGAAACACGGTCTATGCCTTCGATGCGGCTACCGGTGCAGAATTGTGGAAGCGCAATCTCGGCCGTCCGATCAACGGCACGACCGAGATCGACATGCACTCGACCAATGTGCACTGGGGCATTCTTTCGACGCCGGTCATTGATGAAGGTGCCGGAATTCTCTACGCATGCGCGTGGATCAGCCAGGACGGCACCTGGCAGAAAGGCCAACACTTCCTGGCGGCGCTGCATCTTGCCGACGGCTCATTGGCGCATCCGCAACTGCTAAGTCTCGAAGGCGCCGTCTATGCCCATCCCGGCTTGCCCGAGCAGAAATTCGTTTCGGCGGAGCGTAAACAGCGGGCGGCGCTGACGTTGCTGCAAGGCCACGTGCTGATCCCGTTCGGCACCGTCAAGGAGGACGACCGGACAGCTCATGGCTGGTTGCTGGCGGTTGACGTGCGGGCCTGGCGCGTCGCCGCCACCTGGTGCTCCACGGTGACCGGATCGGGCGGCGGGATATGGCACAGCGGCGGAGGGCCGGCGGTCGGTGCCGATGGGTCGATATTTGTCGTTACTGGAAACGGGGCATTCAACCCGGCCAGGGGCGATTTCGCGGAGTCGATCGTCAAGCTGAGGCTACCGACCGACAATTCGGGGCGACTGACGGTCATTTCCTGGTGGACGCCATTCACCGATCGCGGCCGGACCGGCGGCCAGGCACCAGGACCCGACCTTGCACTGCCATCAAACGTTCAGATCACGAGCGTGCTTGGGCACGCGCGACGCATGGGAATCGGTGTTGGGAACATGCGTGGGGTTGGGGCGCAGCGCGTTGCTGTAGCCCCTCACCCGGATGACGCGGCGCTTGCTCCGATGGTCAGGCAATTGGTGGCCGCAATGAATGGAGCGGACTGGCGCCTGGACCAGGACTTCGGGTCGGGAGGGCCTGTGTTCGCACAGGCCGCGGGCGCGATCCTGACGTGCGGCAAGGACGGTATCCTGTATACTGGGAAAGCGGCGGCACTGGGCGACACGCAGCCGGGTGACCTGACGCCGGCGCACGCTGCGGCCAATTACGCAAAGCTGCTGATGCCACCGATCCTTTACACGTATTTCGATCCTGGTGTTCAGCCGGCGCCAACCGTCGAGACCGATCTCAATCACGAATTTCCCGGTGGTGGGACCCGCCATCTGCACGGCACTCTATTGCTGTGGCGTTCCAATACGCATGGGGTGATGCATTTCGTTGGTGGCGAGAACAGCCCGCTGCGTGCCTGGACGCTGGCTGCCAACGGAACCACCGTGTACCAGGCTGGCTCCAACGAAGTCGCATCGCCACAGGCGGCGCACCCGCCGGGCGGCATGCCGGGCTGGGGTATCGCGCTGGCCGGCAACCAGGGTGCCGACGGCATCATCGTCGCCATGGTGCCTTACAAGGACAGCAACATGGGGGCGAGTCCGGGGCGCTTCCTGGTGTATGACGCGCAGAACTTTGCTCAGAACCCCGATGGGTCGAAGCGGCTGCAGGTGATCTGGGACAGCGAGAATTTCGGTGCCGAGCACGCCTTCACGCATCCGAAATTCAACCGGCCGATCATTTGGAACGGACGCATCTACCGGCCGACCTACGACGGGAGGATCGATGTGTATGGATTGACGGGGTAGAGCCGGTGGCCGGTCCAAGCCCGGCCGCGATCGGAAAGTCCGGGCGGCCACCCCCATAAGGCAGCGCCCGTGCGTTCTACCCCTTCAGCACCTCGACCATGGTGCTGCCGAGCGCGGCGGGGCTGTCGGCGACGTGGATGCCGGCGCTGCGCATGGCTTCCATCTTTGCCGCCGCGGTGTCCTTGCCGCCACTTATTACTGCGCCGGCATGACCCATGCGGCGGCCGGGGGGAGCCGCCGCGCCGGCGATGAAGCCCACCATTGGCTTTTTCACTTTGTTATGGGCCACGAACTCGGCGGCGTCGGTCTCACTGCTGCCACCGATCTCGCCGATCATGATGATCTGCTTCGTTTCTGGATCGGCGAGGAACATTTCCAATACTTCGATGAAGTCGGTGCCTTTTACGGGGTCGCCGCCGATCCCGACGCAACTGGTCTGGCCGAGACCGGCCGCGGTGGTTTGTGCCACCGCTTCGTAGGTCAGCGTACCGGAGCGGGAGACAATTCCGACGGTGCCGCGCTTGTGGATGTGGCCGGGCATGATGCCGATCTTGCACTCATCCGGTGTGATGACGCCCGGGCAGTTCGGCCCGATCAGGCGGCACTTCGAACCGGTCAGCGCGCGCTTCACCCGCACCATGTCCAGTACCGGAATGCCCTCGGTGATGCAGATGATCAGGGGGAACTCGGCATCGATCGCCTCCAGGATCGCGTCGGCGGCAAACGGCGGTGGGACGTAGATCACGGTGGCGTCGGCGCCGGTCTTTTCGCGGCATTCCCAGACCGTATCGAACACCGGCAGGTTGAGGTGCGTCGTGCCCCCCTTCCCCGGCGTCACCCCGCCGACCATTTTCGTGCCGTAAGCGATCGCCTGTTCGGAATGGTAGGTGCCCTGCGCGCCGGTGAAGCCCTGGCAGATGACCTTGGTATTGATATTCACAAGAACCGACATCTATGCAGCCTCCCGCACGGCCTTGACAATTTTCTCGGCTGCGTCCTCAAGGTTGTCGGCGGCAACGATCGGCAGGTTCGACTTGGCCAGGATTGCCTTGCCCAGGTCGACGTTCGTGCCGGCCAGCCGTACCACCAAAGGAACGGAAATCTGTACTTCGCGGGCGGCGGAGACCACGCCCTCGGCGATCACGTCGCAGCGCATGATGCCACCGAAGATGTTGACCAATATGCCCTCGACGTTGGGGTCGGAGAGGATGATCTTGAACGCTGCGGTCACGCGTTCTTTCGTGGCACCTCCGCCGACATCCAGGAAGTTCGCGGGCGCCATGCCGTACAGCTTGATGATGTCCATCGTTGCCATCGCCAGGCCGGCGCCGTTGACCATGCAGCCGATGTTGCCGTCCAGCGCTACGTAGTTCAGCTCGAACCTGGCGGCTTCCAGTTCTTTCGGGTCTTCTTCCGCCTCGTCGCGCAGCTTTTCCAGTTCGGGGTGGCGGAACAGCGCGTTGTCGTCGAAGCTGACCTTGGCGTCCAGCGCAACGACCTCCCCCGTCCTGGTCACGACCAGCGGGTTGATTTCGACGATGGCGCAATCCAGGGCGACGAACGCGGCGTAGATACCGGCGACGAATTTGCCGAACGCCGACGCCTGCTTGCCGCTCAGCCCGAGACCGGTTGCCAGGCGTCGCGAATGGAAGCCGGAAATGCCGGAGGCCGGATCGACCCCGACGCGCAGGATTTTCTCGGGATGGTGGACGCTGACTTCCTCGATCTCCATCCCGCCTTCGGTGGAGGCGATGATGGTGACACGGCCGCTGATCCGGTCGACCAGCAGTGAAAGGTATAGTTCGCGGGCGATGTCGCAGCCGGCCTCGACATAGACCCGGCGCACCGGGCGTCCCTGCTCGCCGGTCTGCTTGGTTATCAGGGTGTGGCCGATCATTGCCTCGGCCGCGGCGCGAACCTCATTGGGGGAGCGCGCCAGCCGCACGCCGCCCTTGCCGCTGGGGTCGTCAGCGAAATGACCGGCGCCGCGGCCGCCCGCATGGATCTGCGACTTGACCACGAATACCGGGCCGGGAAGTTTGGCCGCCGCCGCCTCGGCTTCCTCGGGCGTCCAGGCGACATGGCCGTCGAGAACCGTCACGCCGTAGCGCTTCAGCAGTTCCTTGCCCTGATATTCGTGGATGTTCATGAGGCGATCCCCTACCCGATCAGCTTGCGGGATGCCTCGATCAGTTCCTTCACCGCCCCGCAGGACTTGTCGAACATTGCCTTTTCGGTGGGGTTTAGTTGGATCTCGATGATCTTCTCCACGCCGCCGGCGCCGATGACGACCGGGACGCCGACATACATGTCGTTGATGCCGTATTGGCCGGTCAGGTAGGCGGCACATGGCAGGACACGCTTCTTGTCCTTCAGGTAGGCCTCCGCCATGGCGATCGCGGAGGCTGCCGGGGCGTAGAATGCGCTGCCGCGTTCGAGCAGTTTCACGATTTCGCCGCCGCCGTTCGCGGTGCGCTCGACGATGGCGTCGATCTTCGCCTGCGTGGTCCAGCCCATCTTGATCAGGTCAGGGACGGGAATGCCGGCGACGGTGGAGTAGCGGGTCAGCGGGACCATCGTGTCGCCGTGGCCGCCGAGAACGAAGGCGGTGACGTCCTTGACGGAGACACCGAATTCCTGGGCGAGGAAGAGCTGGAAGCGGGAGCTGTCGAGCACACCGGCCATGCCGACGACCTTGTTGGCGGGCAGGCCGGACTTTTCCTTCATCACCCATACCATCGCGTCCAGCGGGTTGGTGATGCAGATGACGAACGCATCGGGGCAGTTGGTCTTGATGCCCTCGGCGACGGTGGCGATGACTCCGGCGTTCTTGCCGATCAGGTCGTCGCGGGACATGCCAGGGGTGCGGGGGAATCCGGCGGTGACGATCACCACGTCGGCGCCCTTGATCGCGGCGTAATCGGACCCACCGGACATTGCGGAGTCGAAGCCCTCGACCGGGCCGGACTGCATGATGTCCAGCGCCTTGCCAGCCGCGACGCCGCCGAACACGTCGAACATCACGACGTCACCGAGTTCCTTCAGGCCGATCAGGTGGGCGAGCGTGCCGCCGATGTTACCGGCGCCGATCAGGGCGATCTTGTTGCGGGCCATGGGCAAATCCTTCCGAGGGCGCAAACGCGGCGCCGAGTGGTATGAAACGGAGCCTGCCGAGACGCTTCCCAGGACGAGGGCCGGGAAATCGCTGCCCGGAAGGTGGGGGGCTAGCTAGCCCATCGAGCGAAACGCGGCAAGACGGTGCAGCGCAGCATAGTGCGGGCTCTGCCCGAACCCGCCAAGGGCCGGCGGCCCTTGTACCCCCGGGATTAAGCCACCGGCCGGCCTAACTTCGTTTCAGGCCCCAGAACACCGGAAATCCATCCAGCATCCCGTCCAGGTTGTCACGCCAGGCGGTGGGCTGGAACCACTGACCGATCGGGATGTGCGGCACGTCGGTCCACCATTGGCGCTGAATGTCCCGCCCGATACGCTGCTGTGTCGGCAAGTCCTCGGCGTCCAGCCATTCGCCGCGCAACCCCTCGATGCGGGGGCTGCTGGCCCAGCCGAACCATCCGGTTTCGCCGCTTAGCCTGAATGCGTTGCCGGAGGGGTTCTGGATGTCCAGGCCGGTCAGAGTGGTGAACAGGCCGCTCCAGCCGCCCTTGTCGATCGGGCCCTTGTTCTCCCGCCGGACCACGGCGGTACCCCAATCGACCGCCTGGTAGTCCACATGCATGCCGGCGCCTTGCAGCGCGGCCACCCCGACGTCGCCCATCGCCTTGCGATAGGGGGTATCGGTCGGGACCATCATCGCAACGGTCTGTCCGGTGTAGCCGGCATCCTTGAGCATGGCTTTGACCCTGGCGGGGTCGCGCGGCGAGGTCAGCAACTCGATGCCGACGTCGTTCGCCAGTTCGGTGCCGGGGCAGAACACGCCGACGCCGGTGCGCCACATCTTCGGGTCGGTGCCGGCGATCGCTGTCACGAAATCCTCCTGGTCGAACGCACCCAGCAGCGCTCGGCGGACGCCCGGATTGTCGAAGGGCGGTTGCAGGCAGTTCATCTTGAGGAAGCCGACGACGCCGGTGGGATCCTTGATCTCGACCCGGATGTGCCCGGCTTTCTGCAATACCGGCCGCAGATCGTCGGTCGGAACCTCCCACCAGTCGATCTCACCGGCCTGCATCGCCCCCGCGGCGGTGCCTTCGTCCGGAATGGTTTTCCACTCGACGCGGTCGAACGACACGATCTTGGGACCGGCGGTCCAGCCTGGCGTGCCGTCCGGACGCGGCAGGTAGCGATCGAACCGTTCGTAGACCACCTGGGAGCCGGAGACGCGCTCATCGGCCTTGAAACGGAACGGGCCGCTGCCGACGAGTTCGGTGATCTGCTTGAACGGATCGGATTTCGCCAACCGCTCCGGCATCATCGCGCACATCGGGGTGGAGGTCTTGCCGAGGGCGTACGGCAGCCGAGGGAATGGCTTCTTCAGCTGGAACCGGATTGTGCGGTCATCCGGCGCGGACAGCTCATCCGTTGCCTTCATCAGGAGGCCGCCCAGGCCGTCCCGCGCCGCCCAGCGTTTGATGGAGGCGACGCAATCGCGGGCAAGCACTTTCTCGCCGTCGTGGAACAGCAATCCGTCGCGCAAGGTCAGATCCCAGCGGTGGCCGTCCTCCTCGGTCTGCACGCCGCCGACCATCTGCGGCTGGATGCGGAATTGGGCATCCATGCCGAACAAAGTGTCGAACACCATGTAGCCGTGGTTGCGCGCGTTGTAGGCGGTGGACCAGATCGGATCGATCACCGCCAGGTCGGACTGCGGGATGAATTTCAGCACGCGCGCCGAGGCGGCCTTGGCGATGGAAGGCAAGGCCAGTGCGGCCAGGGAGGACTGAAGAACGCGTCGACGGGTCGGCATGGTGTTTTCTCCGGCATCCCCAACGCGGGCGACCGACGTTGGGGGCGCGATGTTATACGGCGCATTCATCGGCTTGCGACCCAGCGGTGGGTCAACCAGAACCCGACCGCATGCTCATGGTGCCAAAGTCCCTGATGCACACTGGGGTATTCGATTGGCCGCGTCCGCTCGGCGGGCATCCGGCCTGTTCGCCGGTGGCAGGCTTGAGCAGCCTAGCGGTGCGCCAGGCTATTGCGTGCTTGTCACCGGCTGCACACGCCCGCCGTCGCTGACCTCATCGGGCAGATTGATCGCCACGCGCTGGCCGATCACTCCGCCATTGGCCAGAGATGCATGAATTCCGTCGCTGCTCGCCACTGTCACCGGCAGCAGATGCACGGTCTCGTCGCTGCCCAGATCGGCGATCATGGTTCGGGTGCCGCGCACGATCAGGCCGGCGACCGGGACCTCGGGATAGCTTTGGACCGGAATATGCAGCGTTACGTACGCGAAGCTGCCCGGCACCAGGAAGTGGCCGGCGTTATCGACGTCCAGTTCCACGAACAGCGTGCGGGTGCGCGGGTCCAGCTCATTGGAGGTGCGAGAAATCCGAGCGGTGATCTTGCGCTCGGAATTGGCGCCGTCGGCGACATCGGCGGTGTCGCCGACATGGACGAACGGCACGTCGCGCTGTTCCACGAAGACGTCGACGCGCAACCGGGTTTCGTCCGAGATCGTCACCACCGGCTGGTTGCTGGTCTTGTTGGTCGTCGAGTTCTGCACCAGGGCGCCGACATCGACAAAGCGCGCCGTCACCACGCCATCGAACGCCGCGCGGATCTGTTCATACGACTTCATGGTCGCGGTCTGCGCGACGTTGGCGGTCGCCATGCTGAAATCGGTCTCCGCCTGGTCCGCGGCCTGGTGGGATGTCCAGCCGTGCGCCACCAGATCCTGCGCCCGGACCCAGTTGCGCTTCTTGTTTTCCATATCCCGAAGTGAGGATTCATACTGTTGATCGGTTTCCACCGACGCAACGGTCGCCAACAGGTCGCCGGCTTTCACCCGGTCGCCGCGATCCACCGTGATCGAAGTCACGTAACCGCTTACTTTACTGTACAAGGTCGCGGTCTGGTACGGTCTCGCGTCGCCGAGCAGTTGGATCAGCCGCTCTTTTGGGCCTTGCGTCACCTGGACCACCTGGACCACCGGCCCTCGGGCGACGCCGTCAACGAGCGCCTGTCGGGAGGCCGCCAGAGCCGAACCTTTGTCATCCCACATGTGCCACGCGCCAAGGGCGGCACCGCCGATCACCACGACGCCGATCAGATACAGCAGGGATGTGCCAAAACGAGCACGTCTAGCCATGTGGGGGTTCTCCGGTGGTTTCAGTTCCCGCTGCCTCGGCGGCAAAGCGGACATCGAGCATGTGGAGGGTGGGCGGTTGACGCCGCAGCAGTGTATAGAAAATCGGAACAATGAACAGAGTTGCGATGGTCGCCATGATCAATCCCCCGATCACGGCGCGGCCGAGCGGCGCGTTCTGCTCGCCGGCGTCGCCGAGACCAAGCGCCATCGGGAGCATGCCGATGATCATCGCGAGCGCGGTCATCAGGACCGGGCGCAAGCGGATCGTGCAGGCACCGATCGCCGCCTCGAACACCGTCATTGGATTCGCGGCGCCGGACGTGGTGCGCGAACGCAGGTCGTTTGCAAAACTTACAACCAGGATCGAATTAGAGACAGAGATGCCGATCGTCATGATCGAACCCATCAGGGATTCGACATTGACCGTGGTGCCGCTCAAGGCGAGGATCCAGATGATCCCCAGCAGGCCTCCGGGCACCGCCATCATGATGATGAACGGATCGACCCACGACTGGAACAGGATCACCAACAGCGCATAGACCAGGATGACGGCCAGGATCATGCCCAGCCCCAGGCTGCGGAAGGAGGCCTGCATGACCTCATTCTGTCCGCGGATGTCGATATGGGTGGTGATCGGCAAGCCCTTGCTGATGTCGTTGATCGCCAACTGGATGTCGGCCGCGGTCGCACCCAGGTCACGCCCGTCCACGTTGGCCGCGACATCGAGTTCGCGCTGCACCGTGTAGTGGTTCACCGATTCGAGGCTGGAGCGTGGATAGACCGTCGCGATGTCGCCAAGGCGCATCACCGGCGAGGCTGGCAGCAGCGAGGGATCCGCCGACGCCAACACCTGGAGTGGCGTGCTGACCGGTGTGCTCAAAAGGTCATCGACCGAGTTGATCTTGTTGATCGGCGTTTGCACCGCCACCGAGTAGTTCACGTTGTTCTGCGGGTTGAGAAAGAAATTCGGTGACACCAGCACCGAGGACGACAGCGAGGTCAGCATGTTGTTGGCCACGTCACGCTGCGAAACCCGCAGTTTGGAGGCGCGCAGCCGGTCGACGTCGATCTGCAGCGATGGATAGTTCAGCACCTGCACGACGTGCGCGTCGGCCACCCCGGGGATCGTTTTCATCCGCTGCACGAGCTGTTGCGCCAAGCCGTAGGAACGATCGAAATTCACGTCCTGGATCTGCACGTCGATCGGCGCCGGCAGGCCGAAATTCAACACCTGACTGACGATGTCAGCGGTCTGGAAGTAGAAAACGCTGCCGGGGAACTTCGGCGGCAGGTCGGCGCGGATGGAGCGGATGTAGCCGATCGTCGGGTGATGGCCGCCTTTCAAGGAGATCAGGATTTCGGCGTCCATGTCGCCGACATTGTCGCTGGGCACGAACGCCAGGTTGAACGACGACGGCACGCCGACGCTGTCGTTGATGGTGTCCAGTTCCTGTTCGGGAATGATTTGCCGGATCGCCGCTTCCACCTTCAGCACCAACTCTTCGGTGTCCTCGATGCGGGTTCCGGCTGGGGCGCGGTAGTGCAGCTTGATCAGGCCGACATCGGCGCTGGGGAAGAAATCCAGTCCGAGCGTGCCGGCGACTGCCCCCGTCACGCCGAGCAGGGCGAGGAAAAGGACCAGCACGAAGCCCCGGTTCCGCAGCGTGCCTTCCAGCATCCAGCCGTAGCCGCGGCGGAACCGTTCGAAGCCGCGGTCGAACATGCCGAAGAAGCCCTTTTGCGCGGCGTGGTGGTTTTTGTCCGACGCCAGCAGAAGCCGAGCGAAGCTGGGCACCACGGTGAAGCTCAGGGCGTAGGACGCGAGCATGCAGAACACGACTGTGGCGGCCAGCGGGATGAACAGGTAGCGCGCCACACCGAACAGCATCACCACCGGAAAGAACACGATGCAGATTGCCAGGGTGGCAACGGTCAGCGGCTGGATCACCTCACCGGCGCCGTCCAGGATGGCCACCGTCAGTTGCTTACCCAGCGTCAGGTTGCGATGGATGTTCTCGATCACGACGGTGGCGTTGTCGACCAGCAGGCCGATCGCGAGTGCCAGGCCGCCCAGGGTCATCAGATTGATGCTGTTGCCGGTCAGGAACAAACCGATGATGCCGGCGAACACCGACAGAGGGATCGAGGCCGACACGATCACGGTGTTTCGCCAGCTTCCCAGGAACACCAGGATCAGCACCGAGACCAGGATGGAGGAGATGATCGCCTCCCGCACCACGTTCTCCACGGCGGCGCGCACGAACACCGACTGGTCGAAGTCGAGCTTCAATTCCAGCCCGTTCGGCGCGGCGGCCTGGATTTCCGGCAGTGCCGCGCGGGTGGCGTCCACCACGGCGAGCGTGGAGGCGTCGGCGTGTTTGAGGATCGCGAGATAGACCGCGCGCTTGCCGTTGACGTGCACGATGTTGGTCTGGGTCGCATAACTGTCGCTGACATGCCCGACATCACCGATGGTGATCGGCACGCCATTGTAAACGCCGATTGGCAGGGCGTTGAAGCGATCCACTGTCGACGGGCTGGAATTGAGCTGCACGTTGTATGTGCGACTGCCGATGCGGGCCGTCCCGGCCGGCACGATCACGTTCGACGATTGCAGCGCATTGACCACGTCGGCCAGGGAGAATCCCTTTGCCGCCAGCAGGGACGGATCGACGTCCACGTTCATCTGCCGCTGCTTGCCGCCGAACGGGCCCGGCGTCGAAAGGCCCGGGATGGTAAACAGCTTTATCCGGATGAAGTTCAGGCTGTAGTCGAAAATCTGTTGCTCGCTGAGCGTTTTCGACGACATCGTCAATTGCACGACCGGAACGTTCGAGGCGTTGAACTGGATCACCCCCGGCGGCTGCATTCCTGGTGGCGCGCTACGAAGGATCGAGTTGTTGACTGAGGTAATCTGCGCGATGGCACCACCGATCTCGGTGCCGGGCTGGAAGTAGACCTTCAGAATCCCGGTGCCGGGAATCGATTGCGATTCAATGCGGGAGATACCGTTGACGGTGGTGGAATAAGCCCGCTCGCTGATAAACACGACGCGCCGTTCCATGTCCTCGGTGGTCAGGCCGGGATAGTTCCAGACGACCAGGACCACCGGGATGTCGATGACCGGGAAGATATCGACGATCATCCGGGTGATCGACAGCGCGCCCAACAGGACGACCAACATCGCCGCGATCGCGGATGTATAAGGCCGGCGCAATGAGAGGCGCACCAGACCGATCATTGATTATCCCCCGTTGAACCGCCGAACCGCCGAACCGGCGTCACCAAGGGCGTAGTATTGCCGCAAGGAAATGGTTTGCCAAGCTGTGAGGTGCTGTTTTAGTCGATCTCAGAGAGACGATTCAGGAGGCGCAGGGCCGTTCCACTTGTTTGTACAGTAACGAATTGTAACCCCGTTCGCCGGTCAAGTCGAGGCGCGCACGCGATTCGGGCACGTTCGCCGCCGGGACGGACCGTATGCAGATGGCGGCGTGGTCCGCTTGGACGTTGACCCGATCAAGCAGTCGCTCAGGTCAGGTGCGTCAGCTCCAACCAGCCTTCGCTCTGCATCTCATCAAGCCGCGACGCGGTTCGTTCGAACATCTTCGCATTCTCGCCGCGCTGGTAGAGTTGGTCCGGTATCGCATCGGCTGAGGCGAGCAGCTTCACACGTTGGTCATAAAGTGTATCTACCAACACGATGAACCGGAGCGCCTGATCGTAGTTGTCAGGCGACAACCGGGGGATGCCGTCCAGCACCAGCGTATGGAAGTTCGTTGCGATCGCCAGATAGTCGCCGGCGCCGAGGGCGGCATCGCACAAGCTACCGAAGTCGAACCGAGCCACGCCGTCGGAGGCCTGGGGAACCACCAGCCGCCGCCCCATCACCGTCAGGGTCACCGGCCTGACCGCCGAACCGCCAGTCAGCCGCCGGAATGCTTTATCCAGTTCCTGACGAGACATCTCGTCCGCCGGCACCAGCCAGGTGCGCAGGCCTCGCATCCGCTCCCGCCTGTAATCCCGGCCACCATCCATCACCAGCAACTCCAGCCGCTGATTGATCAGGGCGATGAACGGCAGGAAGGCATCGCGGCCGGGCTGGCCCTTGAACAGATCGTCGGGCGCTGTATTGGAGGTCGTTACTACAACCACGCCGCGATCGAACAGCGCCTGGAACAACCGCCCCAGGATCATCGCGTCGGCGATGTCGTTGACCTGGAATTCGTCGAAACACAGCAGCGCCGACTCGGCCGCGATTTGATCCGCCAGCGGAGGGATCGGGTCGGACACATCCGGATGCGCCTGCTTCCAGGCATGGAGGCGCGTATGGACGTTCTGTATGAACCGATGGAAGTGGATACGCTGCTTGCGCGCGACATCGGCGGTGTCGAAGAACAGGTCCATCAGCATGGACTTCCCGCGTCCGACCTCACCCACCAGATACAGCCCGGTCGGCACATATTCCTCGGCATGGCGCCGGCGCATCAGGCGGGACAGCAAGCCGCCGCCGACTGAGGGAACCGGTCTGGGATCGTAACCGCGCAACCGCTCCCACAAATCCTGCAAGCGATCGACCGCCGTTTGCTGCGCGGGATCGGCTGCCAGCGAGCCGTTGGCGACCATCTCCCGGTAGATCGGAAGGGGACCGGTCAGCTTCGAAGGGTGTGTGTGAATATCCATGGTGAGTCCGGTGGAGATAGCGTGTCTCGCAGCGAACGCCTAGACTCGCCGGCACCATGACGACCGCAACCCTGCCTTCCATTCTTCCGGCCGTGATCGATCTTGTGCAGCAGGCGGGAACCTGGCTGGCCGCCGAGTTCAGTCGGGCGGACGGCCCGCGTTCGAGCGACCACGACACCTCGCCGATCGACACCGAGATCGAGCTGTTCCTGCGCGAACGGCTGACCGCGCTGCTGCCGGCCCGATTCGTTGGCGAGGAAGAAGGTGTGCTGGCGGCCGAGGCGAACGGCTATTGCTGGGTGGTCGATCCGCACGATGGCACCCGAGCGTTTCTGGAGGGTCGGCGGGGCAGCGCCATCTCGGTCGCGCTGCTGCGACAGGGGACGCCGGTGCTGGGTGTGGTTTACGCGCCGACCAGTCCGGACCGGGGTCCCGACATGATCGGCTGGGCCGAGGGCGGCGGAATCACCCGCAACGGCGCGCCGATCCTGATCGACCTGAGCCGGCGTGAACTGACCGCCACCGATGTGGTGCTGCTGAACCACGGCGCCGGCCAGCGTCCGGTCTGGAGCAGCATCGCCTGCGCGCCGGCCCGGTTCATGCCGCTGCCCTCGATCGCTTACCGCCTGGCGCGGGTCGCGGTCGGCGACGGCGTCGCCACGGTGACCCTGCGCCCGGTCAACGCGCACGATATCGCCGCGGGACATGCGCTGCTGACCGCCGCGGGGGGCGTTCTTGTCGCCGAGGACGGGGTGCCGGTGACCTACGGTGAGGACGGCGACAGTCGGCCCTTCGCCTGCTTCGGCGGTGCGCCGGCGGCGGTCGGCATTCTGCGGTCACGCAAATGGCGCGGCAGTTCGGAGCCCCGGCGGGAGGCGAAGGTCTCGCTGACCTGGCCGCGGGCGGCGGAGGACCAGCGATTCGACCGGGCGTTGGGCTGCATGCTGGGGATGGTCATCGGCGACAGCCTGGGTTCCCAGGTCGAATTCCAGACCGCCGAAACGATCCGCGCGGCGTAT
>JAQGHW010000521.1 GCA_028291505.1 Rhodopila sp.
GCCCCTTTCGCCGCCCGGGCGGCGGGCCCGCTGCGTGTGCTCGCCAGTTTCTCCATCCTGGGCGACCTGACGCGACAGGTAGGTGGTGACGCCGTCTCGGTTGACTCGCTGGTTGGAGCCAACGGCGATGTGCATGTGTATGAGCCACGTCCCAAGGATCTGCGCACACTCATGGCGGCCAGTGTGCTGGTGCGGAACGGTCTGGGGCTTGAGGGTTGGATGGATCGCCTGACCGGAGCCGCGGACTTCAAGGGCAAGGTCGTGGTCGCGGCGGACAAGGTGGCCGCGCGAACGATGAAGCAGGACAGCGGTGCCATCGCCACCGATCCCCATGCCTGGCAGGACCCTCGCAACGCGATCCTGTATGTCCAGGCAATCACCGCCGGACTCGCCGCCGCCGACCCGGCCAACGCCGCCCTGTACCGCAACGCGGCCGAACGCTATTCAGCCCGGATCGTAGACACCGATGCCTGGATCGAGGCTACGCTGGCACCGATTCCGGTTGAGCGGCGGCGGATCATCACCACGCACGACGCATTCGGCTACTATGGCGCACGGTACCGCATCGAGTTCCTGTCGGCCGAGGGTATCAGCACCGAATCCGAACCGTCGGCCAAGGCGATCGCCGCGCTGGTCGGGCAAATCCGGCGGGAAAAAGTGCGTGCGGTCTTCATAGAGAACATGACGAGCCCCCGCATGGCGCAAATGCTGGCGAAGGAAACCGGTGCGACGCTCGGCGGGACGGTCTATTCCGACGCGTTATCGCCGCCAGGCGGCCCAGCCGCGACCTATCTGGACATGCTGCGTTACAACACGGCGCTGTTCGCCGCCGCCCTACGATCTTAACCGAAACGAACTCATTCAGACCGGGCTTATCGTCGGCTTTCAGAGGTCGCTGGCCAAAGAACGGGGCGGGAGGTTAGCATTTCGTCAAAGATATGAATTGTCCCCTTCCCTTTCGCCGCAGGCGCATGGTGCGACAGGTCCGGGGCGGTACGGCGACAGCGGTTTTTTTGTGCCCGAGGGATTGACCGCATTTCGTCATATCCGACGGTTGCTGGTTCGTAAGTATTCTAACCGCAGTGCCGCTCCGCACCGATATGGCGGCAACAACCTTGCGTCAGGATGGCGGCGCGAAATCCCAGAGCTTTGTAGATACACCCAAGGAGCATTTCGCTGATCTGGGGATTGACTGTGTTATAGACGACCAAGCTGCCATAGCTGCTAAGCGTCGCATAATCAGCAAGCCGGCGCAGTCCCGGGTTGAAGGAGAAACCATGGGCAAATCCTCGAAAATCCAGCTCCGGGAGGCGGTAAGAAACGTCATTGCCCTGGAAAATTTCCGCACCGACAGGATGGCCATTGGTGTCATCCAGTTCACGGATCCACACCTGCAGAATATCCCGGCGGTGCTCCAGAATTTTCCTGCTCTCTTCGATGAAGGAACCGCGATAGAACTCCCAATCATCTCCGCAATGAAAAATATAGTCGGTCTTGACGTGCGCGTACGCATCGTCCACGGCGCGAATTTGCCCCATGCGTGACGGATGTTCGATCCACACGACCGGCAGATGCCGATAGCGGGCTTTCAGGGGATCAAGAATCCCGGAAATGCCGGAGTCCTCGACCACGACGACTTTCTCAATGGCGTAGGTATTCCACCGAAGGAAGCTATCCAGGGTGGTCCGCAGAAGATCCGGCCGTCCGCAACTGGTGACGACAAGGGTCGTGTCCGATGGCATTGGGACGACCTGTTTTGCTCACGAAACACCCGCTCGTAACACGGCCGGCCCCCAAGCTCATAGGATTACGTGCAGCAACCGGGGGCGATCGCCGAACATCCGATTGGCGCATTGGTTCTTGATATTCACGAATCAGCTTGCCTTCAGGCCCCGGAACCGGACCAGGCGCGTCATCCCGGTTACGGCGAACCGGCGATGCGGCCGGTGTAGAACGCCGCCTTCAACCGAGCCCAATCCTCGATCGCGTCTTCCTGGCCGGGGACGAGCTGGATGGTGAACTGCGTGTAGCCGCCATCGCGCAGCGCGCCGATACGCTCCAGCAGATCATATTCGGTCCCGGTGAAGGTGGTCCGGCGGATCATCTCCGCTGTCACGAACGGCCGCTCGATCGGCTTCACCGCCATCAGGTGGCCGCGGTGATTTGTCAGGTAGGGCGCGTCCGCCGGCTTGAACGTCTTCGCCAGCTCCACGTAGCCGGCGATCGGCTCTGCCAGTTCCGGCGGGACGGGGGAGGTGTTCGGCAGCCCGGTCAGCGCCTCATCCGCCGCGCGATGCAGCAGCACGGCTGCACGCGGCCCGGCTTGAGCCATCGCCCGCGGACTGTCCATTGCCTCGCCCGGTTGCAGCACGCAGCCGAGGGCGAACGCGACCGCCGTCAGGTCGGTCATGTCGTTGCCGGCCCGGTCCCAGCTTTGCCGCATCTCCTGCATCGCCGCCACGCCACCGGCCACGTCGCCGACAAAGTTCAGCCAGCCTGCATCCAGCCTGGCGGTCAGCGCCCGTCCACGCGGTCCATACGCCGAGACGTGCAGCTTCACCTCATCGCGCAGGTTAATCAGTTTCAGTTCGGGGTTGAGGAAGGTGATCTTCTGCTTCTTGCCCTCGACCTCGAATTCGGGCGTCTCGCCGTCCAGCAGCGCCATGACGACGCGGATGTATTCCTCCATGTCGCCCTGCCGCATCGCGCCGAGGCCCATGGTGCGCCGCCCGGTGAAGCCGGTGCCGACACCGAAATCGATCCGCCCGGGTGCGAGCTGGTTCAACGAGGCGAAGGCGTTGGCGGTGACCGGCGCGATCCGGTTGGTCGGGATCAGCACCCCGGTTCCGAGGCGAATGCGCGACGTATGAACCGCTGCCGCGCCCATCGCGACGAAGCAGTCCGCGCACAGCATCTGCGTATCGTAGAACCAGGCATGCGAGAACCCCAGTTCTTCCGCCCGCTTCACCGTTTTCCAGCTATCCGCCGCGGTCGCCAGAGCGATACCGAATTCCATGTTGGCTACTCCACCAGGCCACAGGCGAAGCGACCGCCGCCGCCACCGTCCCGCACCGGTATGTCGCTGTAGTTGTCGCTGCCGATTTGGATGACCAATGCGTGGCCCTTCAGCACTCCGATGTTCTTGATACGCGTCGCGGCGACCGTTTGCGTCGCGGTGCCGTCGGCCGCCGCGACCAGTACCGGCAGATCGCCCAGATGGCCGTCGCCCGTGGGACCTTCGTGCTTGTAGGTGTTGTCGGGATCGAAGTGGCCGCCGGCGGCCCCGGCCGGAATGCGAACGCCGTTCAGCAGCGTCGGGTCGCAGTTGGCATTTTCATGGACATGGAAGCCGTGCGGCCCGGGTGGCAGTCCGTGCAGAGCGAGCTTGAAGCTGGCACCGGCGTCGGTATTGCTGATGGTTATCGTGCCGAGGGCCTCGGCGACGCCCTGCTGGGTCGCCTTGCGCATGGTCACCGTCAAATCGTCGGCCAGCGCCGGCAGGGCAAGCGCGCTTGCCATCATGGCCAGGCCCACCATGGCTAAGTAACGGGTGGTGCCGATCGGGTGCTTCATGGTGTCCCTTTGCCTCGCCGTCGATACGGCGCTGATTCGCACGCAATGCCGGTCGATGGCAACCTGATCCAAATCGCGAAAAGGAGTTCGCCCCCCATGTCCAATGCAATGTCCGATGCCGTGTCCGATGCCACCCATGCCAGTGTTTCGTTCACCGACTTGCCGCTGGCCGGCGGCGGGGCTCTCCCCGAGGTCACCTTGGCATACGTCACCCGAGGCAGCCTGGCACCGGACGGCCGCAACGCGATCCTGGTCACGCACGGCTATACCAGCGGCCCACGCATGATCGAGGCGGGCGTGGCGTCGTCCGAAGGTGCCTGGAGCACGCTGGTCGGGCCCGGCGCGCCGATCGACACCGACCGCTATTTCGTCGTCTGCTCCAATATGCTGGGATCGAGCTACGGGTCGACCAACGCCGCCTCGATCGATGCAGGCACCGGCGCGCCGTATGGGTCGCGGTTTCCGGCCATTACGGTGACTGACATCGTGACGGCGCAGAAGCGGTTGCTGGAGCATCTGGGGGTCACCCATCTGCGCGCTGTGGTCGGGCCGTCCTATGGGGGGTTCCAGGCGTTCCAATGGGCGGTGACCTTTCCGGACTTCATGGATGGTGTGGCGCCGGTGGTGACCTCACCGCTGCCGCCGCAGTCCGACCGGGAAGAGGGTCTGTTGAAGTGGTTCGAGAAGGACCCGAACTGGAATGGCGGCAACTACTACGACAAAGGCGGGGTGCATGACACGCTGACCGCGCTGCGGGTGGATACGCTGACCCGCTATGGCCTGGGGGACAGTCTGGCGGAGCGGTTGCCCGACCCGGCGGCGCGATACGCGGAACTGCGGCGCATCGCATCGGCCTGGGCCGACGTGTTCGATGCAAATTCCCTGTTCATCCTGGGACGCGCAATGGCGCGTTACGACATCACCAAGGACTATGGCCGGATCAAAGTACCAGTACTGTACGTGCTGTCGCGCACCGACACGCTGTTCCCACCCAGCCTGGCGCCGGGAGTCATAGCTGGACTGCGCGGTGCAGGCATCGACGCGGACTACGTGGAAATCGACAGCGAGCATGGCCATCTGGCCTCTGGCGCGGATGCCGGCAAGTGGGCGCCGGCGTTGCGTGCCTTCATCTCCAAGCTGGAAGCGAAAGCCTGACATGGACATGCCTGTTTTGGATTCTGGCGCCGTTGATCATGCCATCACCTCCCGCCGGTCGATCCGGCGGTTTCTGCCGACCGCGGTGCCGGCCGCGACGGTAGAGGCTATCCTGGATGCCGCTGCTCGAGCACCGAGTGGCACCAACATGCAGCCCTGGCGCGGATACGTGCTGGCGGGGGCGGCCAAGGACGGGCTGGTCGATGCCGTGCAGGCGGCGTTCGACGCAGGCGAACCGGGGCATGTGCACGAGGTCCAGTACTACCCGGACAATTTCTTCGAACCCTATCTGTCGCGCCGCCGGGCAGTGGGGTGGGATCTGTATGGTCTGCTCGGCATTGCCAAGGGGGAGGCGGCGAAGATGAAGGCACAGCACCGCCGCAACTTCCAGTTCTTCGACGCGCCGGTCGGGATGATCTTCACCATCGACCGGCGGTTGGCGACAGGATCCTGGTTGGATTACGGCATGTTCCTGGAGAATGTCATGACCTCCGCCCGCGGCCGAGGACTGGATACCTGCGCCCAAGCCGCCTGGACGCACTACCACCACGTCATCCGCCCGATCCTCGGGCTGGCCGAGGAGGAAACCGTCGTCTGCGGCATGGCGCTCGGTCACGCTGATCCGGACGCGCCGGAGAACGCGTTGACGACGGCGCGGGTCCCTGCCCGGTCCTTCATGCGGTTCGACGGATTCGATTGACCCTGATCCCTTTCTGCTAGAACATGGCAAGAACATGCTGGAGGGCAAATGTCTAACGCGGTGAGAGGCTTTTAGCCTGAAGGGGCGACCGTCTGTTTTCTGACCAAATGGGAGTGACAATCTAGCCACAACGCTCCATATTGTGGTCGTGTGCGCTCGCTTACCCCGCATTTGGTTTTCCCCGAATCCACCGCCCCTACGAAAAAGGTCTTTCGCGATATGACGATGCCAGGGAGGCCGCCGTGCTTGATGCCGTTCAGATGCCAGGTCGCCACCAGGTTCGGGTTGACCGGTCCCGCGACGCACTGCTGACCGACTTCGGCCGAGCCACGCTGACTGACCGGTACCTGATGCCGGGGGAGGAGTTTCAGGATCTGTTTGCCCGTGTCGCCTCGCAATACGGCGACAACCAGCCGCATGCTCAGCGTCTGTATGACTACATGAGCAAGCTTTGGTTCATGCCCTCCACCCCGATCCTGTCGAACGGCGGTACCACCCGCGGGCTGCCGATTTCCTGCTTCCTGAACGAGGCGTCGGATAGTCTGGACGGCATTCTCGGGTTGTGGAACGAGAACGTCTGGCTCGCGTCCAAGGGCGGCGGCATCGGGTCATATTGGGGCAATTTGCGCTCGATCGGCGAGAAAGTCGGCGCTGTCGGCAAGACATCGGGCGTCATCCCCTTCATCCGGGTCATGGACAGCCTGACCTTGGCGATTTCCCAGGGCTCGCTGCGGCGCGGTTCGGCGGCGGTGTATTT
>JAQGHW010000537.1 GCA_028291505.1 Rhodopila sp.
GGCGTGCAGTTTCTCCGCAATTGCTTCAGAGTCCATCTGGCTATCGAGCATGAACAGCATCGGCAGATGGTTCCACCATGAGCTGAAATCGCTGCTGGTGGTGACGTATTGCCGGATTTTCTCAATACCCTCGAACCCGCAACCTGCGTCCATCGCAAGCAGATATGTGCGCTCAGCCATCATGCTCTCCCATCCTGGTGCCTCGGCGGCCTCTCGGTTTTGTATCATTCCCGAGAAGCGCGGTCATGAATTCCGCACGAGCAGCCTGATCCATCTCTTTATCACCGACGATTTGGATCAGCCGTATCGCTTGCTGATGGCGCTCCGATCTCAACAGGTCCGGCCTTCGGACCACCGCGTATATGGCAATGCCAGCGGCGATCAGGAAGGCAATGATGCCCGCCGCGGCGAACATCCAATTCATCGGCACGGGCAGGACGGCCGCGCCGGTGAACGAAAAGAAAAATACTGCGAGAAGGCCGGCGAAATTGAACGGCACCGGATAGGAAACCGTGACGGTGCGCACGATTTCCCGGAAGTATTGAGGAGTCCACTGCTAGCCTCGGTCAACCATCATCCCGACGAACCGCTTGAACAGATAGTGGCTGTCGGAGGGGCCCGGGCTGGCCTCCGGGTGGTATTGCACCGAGAATGCGGGACGATCGGTGGACGCGATTCCCTCGTTCGATCCGTCGAACAGGGACACGTGCGTTACTTTTACGTTCGATGGGAGCGACGCTGCGTCGACCGCGAAACCGTGGTTCTGGCTGGTGATTTCCACCTTGCCGGTCGCCAGGTCCTTCACCGGCTGATTGGCGCCGCGATGGCCGCGCTGTAGTTTGTAGGTGGTGGCACCGAGCGCCAAACCCAGCAATTGGTGGCCTAGGCAGATGCCGAAGATCGGGATGCCGCTGTCCAGCACCTGACGCAGCACTGGCACGGCGTATATCCCGGTCGCGGCCGGGTCGCCCGGGCCGTTCGACAGGAACACGCCGTCCGGTTTGTGCCGAAGGATGTCCTCCGCCGTGGCTGTCGCCGGCACCACGGTGACCTGGCACCCGGCTGAGGCCAGGTTGCGAAAGATATTGCGTTTGGCCCCGTAATCGACCGCCACGACGTGGTGCCTGGGGGCCTGCTGGCGTCCGGTCCCGCCGGGCCATGCCCATGGCGTTTCATCCCAGCTATAGGTCTGGCGGCAGGTGACTTCTTTGGCGAGGTCCATTCCCTCCAGGCCTGGCCAGGCGGCGGCGCGGGCACGCAAAGCTGCCAGATCGAAGTGCTCGTCGGCGGGGAATGCCAGCACGCCGGTCGGGGCGCCACTGTCGCGGATGCGCATGGTCAGCGCCCTTGTATCGACTCCGGCGATGCCGGTGACGCCCTGCGCCCGCAGCCAGGCCTGAAGCGTCTGTGCCGAACGCCAGTTGGACGGTTCGGTGATGTCCTGCTTCACCACCAGGCCGCGGGCGGCGATTGTGGTGGCCTCGATATCGTCGTTGTTGGTGCCGACGTTGCCGATGTGCGGAAAGGTGAAGGTGATGATCTGGCCGGCGAAGGAGGGATCGGTCAGCGTCTCCTGGTAGCCGGTCATGCCGGTGCTGAAACAGACTTCCCCGACGGGGGCGGTGGCCCGGGTGTGGGCGCCGAAACCGCGGCCCCAGAAGAGCGTTCCATCTGCCAGCACCAGAACGGCGGTGGCGCCCGCGGGAACGGAGTCGGTCGGGGTCTGCATAGGGGCACTCGCCTGGTCGGGGGGTATGGTTTGGAGGTCGGCCATGGTCAGGCCAGTCGCCCTGATCACGGCGGGCCAGTGGCGGGAGGGGATGGCCCTGGACTGGCGCCATTTGCGCACAGCCTCGGTTCCCACGCCGGTCAGACGAGCGGCGGCTTCCGCCCCGCCCATGCGTTCTATGATATGGTCGATCGAGATCGGCATGGCTCATACAGTATGGGAAGAAATTTCCCGCCGCAACCAGTCGTCACCAGAAATGGGAAATATTTTCCGCCAACTTGAACCCAGGAGGGACCGATGTACAAGACCGAACCCACCATGACGGGTGGATGCCAATGCGGCGCGGTGCGATATGCGCTGTTCGAAACGCCGGAGTCGACGGTGTGCCATTGCCGGATGTGCCAGAAGGCCGTCGGTGGCCTGTTTGCCGCCTTGAGCAAGGTCCAGACCGCGAACTTCGTGTGGACGCGGGGCGAGCCGGCGCGTTTCAACAGTTCCTCGGCGGCCGAACGACACTTCTGCGCCGGATGCGGCACGCCGCTGACGTTCCATTTCCTGGAGGGCGAGGCGATCGAGGTCACCACGGGAAGTCTGGACAACCCGGGTTTGGCGCCGATTACGAAGAACTTCGGGACCGAGGCTCGGCTGCCCTGGATTGGCCTGCTTGCCCCCGGGGAATTGCCCGACAGCACAACGGCGGACATTGCCACGCGGGACGTCAGCAGTCGGCAGCATCCCGACCATGACACGCCGAATGGCTGAGTTCCTCCGGCCGCAGATGGGTCAGGTGCCGGTTTCCTGCCCTTCGATGGGCGTCGCCATTTGTGGTATAGAGTGGATTTTCCGCGTAGGAGGGCCGCCATGAGTCTGAGAGAGTCGTTCACCGATCAGATGAAGCTGTCGATGAAAGCCGGGACCCCGGCTCGGACCTCCACCCTGCGCATGATCATGGCCAAGCTGAAGGACACCGACATCGCGGCCCGGCCCAAAGGCATCGACAAGGTGCCGGACGAGGAGATCATCGCGATGCTGCGAGGCATGGTGAAATCCCGCCGCGAGTCGATGGAGCTCTACACCCAGGGCAATCGGCCGGAGCTGGCGGCCAAGGAAGAAGCCGAGATCGCGGTAATCGAGGGCTTTCTGCCCGCGCAGATGGACGATGCTGCGATGCAGCAGGCCGTCGCCGAGGCCGTGGCGGAGACCGGTGCCGCCGGTATCAAGGACATGGGCAGGGTGATGGCGGCGCTGAGGGCGAAGCACGCGGCCAGCCTGGATATGGCCAAGGCTGGTCCGATGGTTAAAGCTCGCCTGTCCGCGTGAGCCGCTTCGCCTGATCGCCTCGCCTGATCGTCTGTCCCCTAGCCTGATCGCCACACCGCCTGATCGCCGCCCCGCCTGATCGCCGCCCCGCCTGATCATCATTGGCAACAATTTCGCAAATGGCTCTTCCCGGCAGTTTCATGGACGAACTTCGAGCCCGCACCCCCCTCGCGGCGGTGATTGGGCGACGGGTGCGGCTCGTTCGGTCGGGCAAGCAATGGAAAGGCTGCTGCCCGTTCCACGGCGAAAAGTCGCCCAGTTTCTATGTCTACGACGATGGCTACCATTGTTTCGGCTGTGGCGCGCACGGCGATGCGATCACCTTCGTCATGCAAAGCCAGGGCCTGGCGTTCATGGAGGCGGTTGGACAGTTGGCGGCCGAGGCAGGCCTGGAGGTCCCCGCGCCCACACCCGAGGCCGCCGAAGCGGAACGCCGGCGCCTGGACGTGGTCGGTGTGCTGGAATTGGTGAAGGCGCATTATCAGCGCCGCCTCGGCCTGCCTGAGGGCCGTTCGGCGCGCGACTACCTGTTGGGGCGGGGGTTGACCGAGGAAACCATCGCTCGGTTCGGTCTTGGGTGGGCGGGCGAGCGCGGCGGCCTGGCAGCCGACCTGTCGCGACAAGGGATCGACATCGCACAACTTACTGAGGCGGGATTAATTCGGCAGGACGAGGAAACCGGCCGCAGCTTCGAACTGTTCTCGCAGCGGGTGATGTTTCCGATCCTGGACCGCCGCGGCGTGATCATCAGCTTTGGCGGGCGCATCCTGGGGGCGGGCCAGCCGAAATACGTGAACGGTCCGGAGACGGCGGTGTTCTCCAAACGCCGCAATCTCTATGGCCTGAACCTGGCGAGGGATGGAGTACGGAACGGCGGAACGTTGGTGGTGGTTGAAGGGTATATGGACGTGATCGCCACGGCCCAGGCCGGGTTCACCGCCGCCGTCGCGCCGCTGGGAACAGCGCTGACGAACGAGCAGCTTGAAGAACTCTGGCGCGTGTCCCCCTGCCCCGTGCTGTGCTTTGACGGCGACGCCGCCGGCGCGCGTGCTGCTTCCCGAGCGATGGAGTTGGCGCTGCCGATGCTGACGCCGGAACGGTCGCTGAAATTCGCCACGCTTCCCAGCGGTGAAGATCCCGACAGCCTGGTGCGAAAAGGCGGTGCGCCGGTGTTCCAGGGCGTGCTGGATGCTGCCCAGTCGCCGTCGGACGCACTGTTTGACATGGTGCGCGGTGAAGTCGGGGACACGACACCCGAAAAGCGCGCCGCGTTCCGCACACGGCTGATCGAGGCATCCGGCCGGATCGGCGACAAATCGCTGGGTGCCGAATACCGGCGCGCACTGCTGGACCGGTTCTTCGCCAGCCGATCCCGCACCGGTTCGCCTTATCGGGGCGGGGGCAGCGGTCGCGGCGACCAAAATCGAGGCGGGGGAGGTCGCGGCGGCAAATGGGACAAACGCCGTGACGCATTCGCCTCTGCTGGCCCGCGGCCCCCGCGGCCCGTGCTGCATCAGGACAATACGACCGGCGAGCGGGCGCGAATCCTGACCGGGATCCTGCTGCGCCACCCCTATCTGCTGAACGATGTGGCGATGGCCTACAACGGGTTGCCGATGGACCCGGCCTTGACCCGGCTGCGCGATGCGATCGAACATTGGGCCGAATCCGCCGAAGCCCTTGACTCTGCTGGACTGATGGACCACCTCACGAAATCTGGATTTGAGCAAGACGTTCAGCACGTCCTGGCAGCGGCGCCGATGCCCCTGCCGGCGTGCGCCTCATCGGAGGCGATGCCAGCCGAGGCGGAATCTGGGTGGTGGCATATCTTTGGCTTTCTCAATTTGGAACATCTACGCGAGGAAGTCGCTTTGGCTGAAGCCGACGCCACGCGAAACTTGACGCCGGATACGCAACGCCGCCTCACCGCGCTGAGTGAGGCGTTCAACAAGGTTCGCAGCGGCGAACCCGACGCGGTCGGTGTCGTCGATGCATAATCATGGCAGGGTCCCGGCACGCGCGCGGCGGGACCGGTCGGATGAAGGAGTGCTTTAAGCGATGGCCACGAAGCCCATGGTCGCCGGCGATACCGCCACGGCGGAGCAGGATGCCGAGACAACCCTGTTGGATGTGACCGCCGCCGGCGTGAAGCGGCTGATCGCGAAAGGCAAGGAGCGCGGCTACATCACGTTCGATGAGCTGAACGCCATCCTGCCGCCGGATCAAAACAGCTCCGAACAGATCGAAGACGTGATGGCCAATTTCTCGGAAATGGGCATCCAGGTCGTCGAAAGTGAGGAGAACGAAGAAGGCGAGCTGCCTGTCGCCAAGGCCGAAAAGGCTGAGGAAGAGGCCGAGGAAGAGCAGACCGGCAACGTCGATGAGGCCAGCCTGGGCCGCACCGACGACCCGGTCCGCATGTACCTGCGCGAGATGGGCAGCGTCGAGCTGCTGTCGCGTGAGGGCGAAATCGCCATCGCCAAGCGGATCGAAGCCGGCCGCGACATGATGATCAACGGGCTGTGCGAAAGCCCGCTGACGTTCAAGGCGATCATCACCTGGCATGAGCAGCTGAAGGCCGGGCGGATGCTGCTGCGCGATATTGTCGACCTGGAAGCCACTGACGGTGCCGGGGCGCCCGCTGCCGAGGTTGTCGATACACCCGAACCCGGCGGTGCCGATGGCTTTGCCGCCAGCGACGACATGGACGGCGATGACGAGGACGGCGGCCCCAGCATGTCGCTGTCGGCGCTGGAAGAAAAACTGAAGCCTGAGGTGCTGGCGAACTTCGAGGAGATCGAGAACCTCTACAAGAAGCTGCACAAGATGCAGCACCGCCGGCTGGAGACCATCACCAGCGGCGAGGAAATGAGCACTCGGTCGGAAAAAGGCTACGAGAAGACCCGCGAGGAACTGGTCGAGAAGGTCGGCCAGGTGCGGCTGCACAACAACCGCATCGAGGAGCTGGTCAGCCAGCTGAAGCTGCTGAACCAGCGGCTGACGACGCTGGAAGGCCAGCTGATGCGGATGGCCGAGAGCTGCAAGGTCAACCGCGAGGACTTCCTGAAGCACTACCGCGGGGCTGAGCTGGATCCGAACTGGCTGGACCGGGTTGGCCGGCTGACCGGCAAGGGCTGGAAGGTGTTCGTCATCAAGCACCCGGACGATATCGGCAAGATCCGCGGTCAGATTTCGGCGGTGGCGACCGATGCCAGCCTGCCGATCGCGGAGTTTCGCCGGGTCTACATGACCGTTTCGCGTGGCGAACGTGACAGTGCGCGCGCGAAGAAGGAGATGATCGAGGCGAACCTGCGCCTGGTGATCTCGATCGCCAAGAAATACACCAACCGCGGGTTGCAGTTCCT
>JAQGHW010000556.1 GCA_028291505.1 Rhodopila sp.
CTCAGCCAGGCTCCGGCGCAACTGCCCGAGTACCTTCACATAATCGGCGATCGCCCGCTTTGGCATATAGATGACGTCCCCTTCGGCCGTTTCAGGGCTGGGCGTCAGCGTTCCAGCCTGGAAATGCACCTCGGTCGTGACGTTGACGTGCCCGATTTCCGCGTCGAACTGTGGCAGCCGCAGGCTCGCGTCGTCGATGGCAAGGATCAGTTCGATGTGGCCGATGTTTCCGATATCGCGGCCACCCACCCAGGGGGCGAAACACCCGGATCGAGCGGTCGCCCCGCACTCGTGCCAATCGACCCTTTTCCGCGCCCGACGCCGGGGCTACCATGGATGTGTCACGCCGGGACCTGAGATGAACGACAGCCTCGACACCCCTGCATTCGCCCGGATCTGCGCACCGGTACCACCCCACGACTTCATCGATCTGCTTTACTGGACAGGTTTTTCGATCCACGCGTATCGTAATCACTACGCCGACCTCGCCGCATTGGACCAGGGACCGACGTCCATCCTCGGGCATTTCTTCAACTATGGCCTGGATGAGCGGCGCTGCCCCCTGATGACGCTCCACCGCGATGCTTTGGTTCCCCTTGCGCGTCTGCCGATCGCCGACACCAGATTCAGGGCGAAGCTACTGACCGTTCTGGGCGGCCGTTTGTTCGCCGATCTCGCTCACCCGTACGGTCCGGCGATCACCGAGCGCTGGCCGGCCGTGCGCGATCTCAGGGGGCAAGGTGCGCGGCCGTATTTCATTGCCGGCGACAGCCACTCACACCAGTTCAATCTGACCGGGTCGCGAGCCGACGAATGGCTGCTTCCCATCCACCTGCTGTGCACGGGCGGTTCGGCGGCGGGGCTTGGGAACCCGACATCCCGTTCCGGATACGGAACACACCTGCGCGAGGCCATCCGGGCGATCGACGCCCTGCCGGGCGCGGATGAGCTGCCATTGATCCTTCAGTTCGGTCAGGTCGACATCGAATTCGTCCATCACTTCCGTCGGGTGCGCGACAACAAGCGGGCGCTTGACTTGCACGACTATCGGGCGTTCTGCGACGATAGGCTTGAACGTTATATTCGCTTCGTGGCCGATGTCTTCGATTTATCACGGCGGCCGCGGGTTCTGCTTGCCTCGGTGTTTCCGCCGGCGCTGTCGGATGCCGCCTGGCAGCAGGGTTATGTCAACGAAGACATCTCGCGGCGGGAGTCGGACGAGTCGGTACAGGCCCTGTCGGCCGGCATTCGTTTGCTGGAGATCGCGAACTTTCGGCAGCGGACTGAAATTCATCTATACTTCAACGCCGAACTAAAGGCGGCATGCGCACGAAATGGGTTCGGCTTCATCGACGCCGCCACACCGTTCCTCGGCGCCGACGGGTTGTTGAACCCGGCCTACAGTGCTTCCGAGGTACACGGGTTTGAGCACCATCTCGACGGCAGATTTACTTATCCAGGCATGGTGGATCTGATCTGGCGGTGCCTGGATGCGACGCGACCGGCATCCGGGTCGCGTCGCATCTGAACCGCCATCGCTACAACTGCCCCAGAAACGCCTTCACATGCGCCGCGATGGCCTCCGCTGCCGATTGTACGCTCGGATGGGTCGGGGTAGGGTCGGTCGTCGCCGCCAGACGCTGCACATGCGCCCCCAGGTCGGCCCCCGCCGTGGGAAGCTGTAGCGCCGCGGTGTTCAGCGCGTGCTGCATCTTGTTTGGTGGCAACGCCGCCGCGTGAGCCAGCTGTTGGGGCGTTGGTGTCGCCTCCACCACGGCAACGGAGGCCGGTCCGTCATTGGTGCCGTCCCCGGTTAACGCTTCCAGCAAATCCGGTGCCGCGGCATCGCGCTCGGTCAACGGAGCGAACGGAAACAGCTTCCGCAATGTCGCAATGATCGAGGTGTGGTCGAACGGCGTCAGTCCCGGCGGGCGGATCACCGAACCCGGCGGCACCCAGGGCGAAATGATTACGGCCGGCACCCGCACACCGAAATACCCGAAGTCGAACCCGTCCGGCGTCTGTCCGCCCGGTGAAACCGCCGCCGGCGGAACCACGTGGTCGTAGCAGCCGCCATGCTCGTCGTACGTAATGACCAGCAGCGTTTCCTTCCAGCCCGAACCGCTGCGGACCGCGTTGTAGACTGACGCGATAAGCGCCTCCCCATGCGAGACATTGTGCGGCGGATGCTGGTCGTTTGGCATCTTTCCCAGGATCGTGTCGGTAAAATAGCGTGGTTCGATGAAACTATAGGCGGGAAGGTTGCCGCTTGCCGCATCGCGCACGAAGTCGTCGTCGAAGTGGCGGAAATTCGTTGCGATATCGCCCCAAAGCCGAGCCAGGGTGACTGATTGGGGAATGTCGTGGAAGTAGATCCGCCAGGAAACCTTGGCGTCTTCTTCCAACCGGTTGAACACCGTTTCCATAAGATAAGGAAAATGCGTCGGTGAGTTATTGACGTAGCCGTTCGCGGTCCCGGTGTGGGCGAAGAAGCGGTTTGGCCAGGTCTGGCAAGGTGCCGGGGCGTGCCAGCGATCCGACACGCCGAATTGGCGCGCCAATTGGCTCAGCACCGGTATCTCGCTCTGGGTGAAGTAATGCATCACCGCGGCCGGGTCGTAGGGGACGTCGGCTGCCGGTTGGCGCATGTAGTTGTCCACGAAGCCGCCCATCGTCGGTCCGGGATTGAGGGTTACGCCATCCGCCAGCCCGTGGATCTGCATGTGTATGTCGGCGAACAGTTCGCCCGGGTCTGGGGTTGGAACACAGGCGGCTTCGGGTGTCATGTCCGGCGATTTCCAGACCGCGATGGGCTCCGGCGGCGGTCCGTCCGTGTTGTGCCAGGTGTTCTGTTCGGTGCCGGTCAGGCCGTCAAAGCTATCGCTGGCCGGATACAGCATCCCCAGCATGCTGTCGAACGACCGGTTCTCCAGCATCAGGACGACGACGTGCTTGATGTCCATTGTAAAATCCCCCCGTCAAGCGGTGATCCAAGCCGAAATCAACGTCGTTTGTCCATATCCTCCGTCGACCGGCCAGACCAACATCCAATCCCTTGCCGATCGCGGCGAAACCGGACACCCTACCGGCTGACGGAGGACATGAATGGCACTTCGAAAGCCCCACATCGCCGTAATCGGCGCCGGCATCGGCGGGCTGACCGCGGCCGCGTGCCTGCGCCGCATCGGCATCGACGTTCGCGTGTATGAGCAGGCGAGGGGGTTCACCCGCCTGGGCGCCGGGATCCAGCAGGCCCCCAACTCGATCCGCGTGCTGTACGCGCTGGGGCTGAAGGACAAGCTGCTCGCCCGGGCGTTCCAGCCCGAGACCAACGACTCCCGTGACCATGACACCGGCGCGCTGACCAACTCGCAGCCGCTTGGCCAGTCGGTGCTGGATCGCCACGGCGTGCCGTATTTCCTGATGCATCGCGGCGATCTGCACGCGATGCTGGCGGATCTGGTGCCGCCCGACGTCATCAGCCTGAACAGCAAGCTGGCCGGGCTGAATCAGGCTGCGGACGGCACCGTCAGGCTGAGCTTCAGCAATGGCGAGACGGCGGAGGCGGATGCGGTCATCGGCGCCGATGGCGTGCATTCGGTGGTTCGCGAATTCATGCTGGGCAAGGAACAACCTCGCTTCACCGGCCGCGTCGCCTATCGCACCGTGTTCCCGACCGCCCTGCTAGGCGACCTGAAGCCCGATCCGTGCGTGAAATGGTGGGGACCGGACCGTCACATCGTCAGCTACTACGTTAATCCCCGGCGCGACGAACTCTACTTCGTCACCAGCACGCCAGAGCCGGAGTTCAACGTCGAATCCTGGTCCGCCAAGGGCGACCTCGGCACCTTGCGCGCGGCCTACGACACGTTCCACCCGCAGGTCCGGG
>JAQGHW010000629.1 GCA_028291505.1 Rhodopila sp.
CACGAGTCGCGCCGGTAAATCCCGTCTTGGAGAAGTACGCCAATTCGAAGAAGTTGTAGACCGAGTTTGTGCCGGCGGAGTTCGGCTGGATAGTGGGATAGTTCTGTAATGCCCAGGAGTCAGGCAAACCGGGCTGACTGAAGCCAATAAACTCACGGGCCTGCGCATTGACCGATAGACACAGCAGGCCACCCGAGACAAGTGTAACGCCGACAGACAGACGGTTCATCATATTACTCCTTTGATCGGGGCATGCCCGATACTGATAGGTCGATCACGAAACAAACGGCTGCATCGGTTCATCCGATGTCATTCTTTGCTCGGACGTTATCGGAAGTAAGGCCGCGGGCGGCACAAAGCACAGTGCCGCCTGAAACATGAATATCTGGATCCAACAACTGTGGACAAGCTGGGACTACCCCGGCGACCCGTCCGATGGAATAAGCGCAGGTGACGCTCGTTGTCGGTTTTGTACTGCGAATCCCCTTTTACCCCCTCTCACCTCAGCAAACCCACAAGCACTTTTGGACTGCAGGACTATTACTCCGAATGCGCGATAAGCTATGCCCCGGCAACTCGAGTGTCAAAAAGAATTTCATCCGAATGAAGTAACATCATGTATCTGGTGTTCAGGAGCACCTTTGCTTGGCCGGAACCCCCGACGCGGCCGTTTTTTCTGCCCGGCCACGCCGCCATATCGAGGCGCATCCCGCCACTTAAGAAAAAGTCGGGATCGAAACAACCCAGCACACGGGTGGCATCCGAGACTGTGGGTTGGGCGCCGCCGCGGCCGTAGCACGCGGGTCCGAATACATGCTGAACCTCGCTTGGTTTCACATCTAGAATTGCTGCTCTTCACGGCCACGGACCAACTGAGACAGGGTGACGGCCAGAACCAGGGCGCCGCCGTAAAACATGTCCTGGACGAAGCTGCTGCCGCCCATGAATACCAACCCGGTGATGCCCACGACGAGGAAGTAAACCGCAATCGCCGAACCCCAGGCGTTGAACCGCCCCGGCGTGATGCTGGTCGAACCGAGAAAGGCGGCGGCGAAGGCAGGCAGCAGATAGGATACACCTGAAACCGGATCCGCGGCACCCTGAGTGCCCGCGTACAGCACCCCGGCGAGTGCGCCCATGAAGCTGGAAACAACGAGACAGCCGCGGCGGACGCGATCGGTGTTGATGCCGGACAGCCGCGCTACTTCTCGCCCGCGGCCGACGAACAGCATCTGCCGGCCGATCGCGGTGAACTCGAACACGTACCAGACCAGGATGCACAGCAAAAGGGCATAGTAAAACTCCAGCGGGATGCCCAGCAGCCGGTCCACGATTACCCAGTTCATCAGCCCGTCGGAAATGCCGCTGATCGTCATCGAATCGCTGACGTAAAGGGTCAGGCCATGCAGGAAGGTGCCGGTCCCCAGCGTTACGACAAGAGAATGGATCCGGAAGGTGGTGATGAAGAACGCGTTGACCGCTCCGACCGCGATCCCCATGGCCAGTGCGGCCAGCACAGCCAGGCCGATCGGCCACCCGTCCTGCCCGTTCAGCAATGCGACCATCATCGCTGACAGCGTCATCACATAGGCGATCGAGACGTCGAAGTCGTTCGCCGTCAGCGGCACGATGAGGCCGAGTGTGATTACGACGAGCACAGCCTGCGACCCGAGGATGGTCGACAGATTTGACCAGGTGAAGAACGTCTCCGGCCGCAGTATGCTGAACACGACGACCAGGATCGCCAGCGCCACGATCAGTCCGTAGCGCTCCGCCATGTCGATGAAGCGCGGCTCGTGCGTCGACGCGGCCTTGCCGGAAGAGACGAGTTTGGCAGCGGCGGCAGTGTTCTGTGTCATGCGGCCAGCCCGTAGCAGCACACGGTGATGGCATGTTTCGACAGCGCTGGCGGGGTCAGTTCGGCAGCAATCCGGCCGCGCCCGAGCACCACGACGCGGTCACAGATCTCCGCCAGTTGTTCGGCATCTGAACTTGCGCACAACACGCAGGCGCCGGCATCGGCGGCATCGCGGATCGCCTGATAGACGGTCTGTCGAGCGCCGACATCCACCCCCTGGGTTGGTTCGTCCAGCAGGATCAGCTTTGGACTCAACTGCAACCACTTCGCCAGGATGACCTTCTGCTGGTTGCCGCCACTCAGTAACGCGAGCGGCAGCAAAGGTCGGTTCGGGACGACTCCGAACCGATCGCCGAGCGCCCGGCTTGAAGCCAGCATCGCACGCCGCCGGAGCAGGAAGGGACGGAACCGGCTGGCCAGCGCCGGCAAGGTCATATTGTCGACGATCGGCAATGCACCGACACCGCCGGCGACCGGACGGTCGCCCGGAATGAGCACCAGACCAGCCTTGATCGCCGCGGCCGGCGTCAGCGCCGCCAGGTTCATTCGTTCCGAACCAAGATTGAGCGTGCCGCTTTGCGCCTGGAGGGCGCCATAGACAAGGTATGGCACCTGTTCGTAGCCTGAGCCTAAGAGTCCGGTCAGCCCAACAACCTCTCCGGAACGAAGCGACAGCGATATGTCCCTGACGTGGCCACCTGTAAGCCCGGTGATCGTGACCGAAGCGGGATCGCCGCGAGTCGCGGCTGGTCTCGATGCTCCGGGCTTCAGTTGCCGGCCGACGATCATGCCCACCACCGTGTCGCGCGTCGCGCCTGCCGTTGTCATCACACCCGCCACCTGGCCGTCACGCAGCACCGTCGCGCGGTCGGTGATTTCCAGCACCTCATCGACATCATGCGAGACGAAGATCGCACTTGCGCCGTTTGCAACGACGCGGCGCACCAGGGTGAACAGCCGATCCACGTCGATGCGCGGCAGGAACGGCGTGGGCTCGTCCAGCACCAGGAGGCCTTGGCCGCTCCTGGTGTGGCCTGCGCCGATTTCCTCCACCGCGCGGACGATCGCGACCAGTGCGCGCTCCACTGAGGACAGGCGGGCAACCGGCGCGTTGGGATCGATGTCGAGCCCGTATCGTTCGAACAGGCGGCGTGCCGCCGAACGTTCCCGCGCCCAGTTGATCGCCCAGGGACGGGCGATCCCGCCACGACCAGACAGGCGTGTCAGCAGCAGGTTTTCCAACACCGTGACCGGCGGGATCAGTCCAAGGTGCTGATGAACGAAGGCCACCCCGAACGGCCGCACGCCCCCCGGTGGCAGGGGCAGCGTTACGTTCTGGCCGGCGATTCGCAGCGTCGCACCGGGATCGGGCGAATGGAACCCGGCGAGGATTTTTATTAATGTCGACTTGCCCGAACCATTCTGTCCCAGCAGTCCGTGCACCTCACCGGCCGCCACGGTTAAATCGACCGCGCGCAATGCCTGCTGACCGCCGAAGGTCTTGGAGAGGCCGGAGAATTCCAGCGCCGGCGCTGTCACTTCAGCTTCCAGAGTTTTTCGTAACCATCGATATACGCGGCGCCGTATCCTTGGGATAATTGCGGTGGCTTGCCCGCGTCGGCGGCGTTATGACTGTCGAAAATGTAGAACGGGATCTTCGCATCGCGCACCTGCGGCAGACCACACAGGATACGCATCTCCGCATCGATGATGGCGTCACCAATCCAGTCAAGGTTCTCGCCGATGTCCATCTGGACCTTGCCGTCCTGGACCAGGCCAAGCACGAAGGGTGTGCCATTGAAAGCATCCATTTGGATGCGCTGGGTCGCGTTGGCCGCGATGACCGCGGGAACAACGAACTGCGACATGCTGTCATAGATGACAATGATGTAGTTCACCGTCGGGTCGCTGAGCAGCGCCGACTGCACGTTCGGTGTGATGCGCGTGCCCCAGTCGACCACCGGGAAGTTCATCACCTTGGTCTTGCAGTGATCGCAGTGCTTCAGCTCCGCATTGATCCCGGCAACCATGCTGTCGGTGGATAATGCACCCGTAGAGATCAGCACCAGCGCGTTCATGTTGCCCTTTGTCTGAACAACCGCCCAATCCACGAGCAAAGCGCCGGCCTTGAAATAATCGATCGGGATATCGGCATCGGCATTTTTGCGCACTACGTCGGATTGTTCCTTGCCGTTGTAGTGCGACGGCACGACGGGGATGCTGGCAGCGCGCGCCTCGCGGATCTGTGGCACCAGCACCCGCGGGTCAGTTCCGGCCAGCAGGTCGATCAGGCTCGCCTTCTCGTTCATGGCTGCGTTCATGCCCTGAACCCATTGGGAGCTTTGACCCTGATTCTCCCACGTCGTGAACTTGAACCCAACCTTCGACGCCGCGGCGGCCATCGCCTTCTCGATGTTGGCCGTAAAAGGATTGGCCGAGGAAACGGGGATGCTGAAGATCGACTTGCCTGCCATACAGGCCTTGGCGTCGAACGCCGGTCCCGGCGCGACGAAGCTTGGTTTGTCGAAGAACGGCTTGAGCTGGTCCTGGAAATAGTCGGGCCCATCTGCATCAGCGGGGGCGGAGGTCAGGACCGCGGCTGCCAGTGCAAGCGCCGCGAACATCCACGTCTTCATTTCGGTGTCTCTCCGGTTATCGGCCTTTTATTGGGCTCAATCGTCGCGGGTACCGGATCACGCGGTGCCGGCCCCCGGCAGCGTGTAGCTTCTCAGCGGACGATCGAGCAGGTCCGCCCCATTTGGCCAGTCGAACGTACGGTGCGGCGTTGCCGCGCATCGCGAAGGTGCCGCCGTTAGGATGCGCCGCGATGCGCTTGGCTGGCGCGGCCATTAGGGCAACCGGATCGGTGAGGCCCCGCCCGTAGGCCGCCAGCGGCTCGCCCGCGCCAGGCATCGGCAGCGGCGTCTTGTCCGGCACGGCGGCCAGCGGCGGCGCTGGAACGGCAGGCGGCGCCATCGGTGCGACTGCACGTAAATTGCGTTCGGTCCAACCGGGTTCGGGAGTTGCAGGCGTACAGGCCGGCGGCAGTTCGCTTTTCGCGCCGGTGGCAGGAGGGACCGTTCCAGCCAGGATGGTTGTCCTTATCACCTGCTCTGGAACCGAGTGCGCAGTGGACCGATCCGCGACCCTGCCCTCTCCCGAGATTTTACGCTCGATTGCAACGAAGGCGTCGTCGTTCATGTCCCGCTCGCTCCCGGTCTACGAGTGAAATCGCAGCAAGATCGATGCCAGGATAGTGATGGATGACACATGCAACATGCTCAAACCGCAATGTGTCCCAACATGTGAAGGTACTATTCCCCCGGGATCTCGTTGCTTTTTAGTTCGCCTGAGCCGCAGCGGGCCGATGCTGTTCGTCCCTTGGGTCCAGGTCGGATTATCGTGAACGCACTATTTGCACGCGTGCTGTGCACCGCGCCTAAGAAGTGACCGCCAACGTGACGATCATGGCGCAATATCGGTCACTTGCCACACCGGAATGTAGTTTATCCGCAATGACTTGCGGTTCGGGGGTCAGCGCTGCCCAAGCCCCGGGTATGTTGGCATTGCACTTGCCCACTAATCGCCGCGCGACCGCAGTTCGGTTTGTTGTGGTTCGGCACTGTTTCTTTGCGATTCCGTGTGATAGCCCCGGTCGACCCTGGTATTGAACATCATCGGCCAGTTGGCCGGAACATCGGAATCGAGCGGCGCCGCCCGGGCTCATCCAGCAGCAGCGCCCGGCTTGCCGCCGCCGCCGATGATAGTGTCGCGGGTCATTCGCCAGCCCTGGCGATGCCCGGAGCGGGGTCGCCGAATGCGCCGCGCTTCTCGTCATCCCAATAGGCCGCGACGATGCTTACCGCGATGAACAGGGCGAGGGCGACGAAGTAGGCGATCGAGCACGGCAGCCCGAACACCAGCGGCTCCGGTCCTCCCGCGAACCAGTAGACCGGAG
>JAQGHW010000640.1 GCA_028291505.1 Rhodopila sp.
GCAAGGGTACGCGTTGTTCTGGAATGTACGAAAGGGGTGAACGGGACGGGTGTCGGGCAAATATGACAATGACGGTGCTGCGGCCCTGGGTTCTGAAACGCGGTCGTTCGAGGCAAGTAGTGAGCCAGGTGAACAGTCGTTATGGTTTTGAACGGTTCTACTCGCCGCGCACGGCGCGAAGTCGAAAGTTCCTGACGCCGATACCGAGAACCCAATCGTCGTTCGATGCCTTCACGTCCGTCGGCCGCGTCGGACTTGCGACCAGCAGGTGCACGTTCAGCACGGTCTTGCCGTCCGTGCAGTCTTGCGGGAGGGGCCATTCGTTCAGGCCATCCACTACCGATAGGGTGCCGAGGACGGTGTCGTTGACGGACAAGGTGACGGACGGATCCAGCAGCGGCGGCGTAAGCCCGAATTCCAGCACATAGGCGCCCCGCAGCGGAGCATCGAAGCGTAACAGCATCGCTGCGTCCGAACCGGACGACCAGCAGCCCCATGGCTCTGGCTGATGCCAACCGGCCGACAGGATCCCGCGGTCGCCTTGGTCGTTGGATACGCGGACCACGGCGCCGATCGGGCAAGCGGCGGGCGCGTCGCGATGCAGGGCCACGGACCGAACACCCACGCCCATAACCCGGTTGTCCGGCGAGTCCGAGACGTCGGCGGGGCGGAAGGTGTCCGATACCTCCAACCTGATGAGCAGCGTCTGTTGTTCATCGGTCAGGCGCTCGGGCAGGCTCCAGCGGTTGATGCCGCGTACCGGAACAATCATCGGCAGGGCCTGGCCGTTCACCGACACTGTCAGTCCACGGAACACCGGCATTGCCATCATATCCAACTCCAGCCGGAATGGTCCGAACAAGGGTTGGCGGAGGGTCAGGCGCAGGACGGCGTTGCGCTGGCTGGTCCAGCATCCCCACTCTTCCGGCTTGTGCCAGCCGCTGACCAGCATCTGATCGTGCGCCGCGATCGCCGCCATTCCGTCGGCTGCCAATCCCTGGGGCGCCAATCCTTGGGCCGCCAATCCATGGGCGATGCCGGGCCGGTAGAAAGTCGAGAGGAATGGGACAACCTTGAGACCACGCAATCCGATCCCGAGCTCGCGATCATCGGTCGACAGGCTGGCGCGGGCCGCGGAGAACGTCTCCAACACCGCGAGCATCACCAGGAGCTCGGTCTTCCCGTTCGTTGCCTTGGGCGGCAGATCCCAGCCATTGAACCCCTCGGTTGGAGTTATCGCCGGCAGCGTCACGCCGTTGACCGACAGCGTGACCGCCGGATCGACGGGCGGCAGCGCGATATTCAGTTCCAGACGGATCGGAACCTGCATCGGTTCGTCCATGGTCACGCGCAGCGTGGCGTTCGTCTTGCTGGTCCAGCAGCCCCATTCCTCCGCCCTGTGCCAGCCGGTCAACAGGACCCTGCTGGGCATGGCGCCGGCCCTGATCGGCATGAATTCATTCAATTTGCACAGCGCGGGCTGACGCGAGAGCAGGCGCACCGCGGCAACGCCAATTCCGAGGATGCGATCGTCGTTCGAATTGCCGATTTGGGCAGGGCACACGGTTTCACCGACATGCAGCGACACCAGGAAGCTGCTTTTCCCCGCACTCAAATCCGGCGGAATGTCCCAGGCGTTTGCCCCGGGCACCGGATCGATCAACGGAAGCATCGTGCCGTCCAGACCGACCCGCAGATTCGGGGCTATGGCGGATGGAACGATATCAAGCTCCAGCGTCAATGGTTCGTTGGTCGGTGCCGGGAGTGCTACTCGCAAGGAGGCGGTGGCGCCATCGGTCCAGCGGCCCCAAGGTTCCGGACCATGCCAGCCGTCCAGCAGAACCTGTTTGTCTTCCGGGTTCCCGCACATCGCGAAAGCGCTGCCGAAGGTGAAGGTATAGGCCGCCGCATCTGGTGCCGGCGCGGGTCCGACAAGCCGGGACCATTGAGCCAGGCGTTTGCGGGTTGCCGGCGCGGTGGGCCTCGGGATCGTCATGACCAGGTCCGCGTGGTCGGTGACAGCGCCGATCGCGTCCCGAACCTGGAGAACCAGATGCTGCCGTTCCTGCAGGCGCGCCGGTGATCCGATCAGCGCCAGAATGTCCGCGGCGAGCGCGTCGGCGTTGTTGTGGGAGGGCAGGATCTCGGCGATGGACGGGTCGAGGCCGCGATAGCCAATCCGGGTGGCGGCCAGCGGATGGCCGGCGGCGAGGGTCGTCAGCAGCTTGATCGACATCCCGGTGCCGCCGGTGTCCGGTACCACTGTCAGGCGGCACCACGACCTGATGACGTCCAAATCCTCGACGTAACCCAGAAGGTGCAACAACGGCGAGGCCTGCGCTGCTTTGTCGGCGTATTTGCCGGCTCGGCCGACGATCGCCACGCTGATCGAGTGCGCCTCGAGGTATGGGCGCCAGACGCGATCAAGGAACCAGTACAGCGAGAATACGTTCAGCCCATGCTCCGAGGCGACCAGCAGCAGGTCGAACCGTGGCGCGACGGCATTTGTGGCGTGTACACGCGGCAGGATCGCGGGCGTGGGTACGCGCGGCAGGACCGGCACGGAGCGGCGGCAGTGCGGCCCCAGACGGGTCATATCGGTCACGCTGACGAAGGTGCAGAGATCCGCCGCGCCCAGGATCTGCGCCTGCACCCGTTCGGCAGCCGCCACGGTCTCCATCGCCTCCGCTTCGCCCTTGGTGGTCAACATCGCCCTGTGGTGAAGGCTGACGGGGCGGTCCTCGTGCAGGGCCAGCAGCAACCGGGCCTGGGGGCAGAAGGTGATGGCGGGGCCGACGCATTCGAGGTGGTTGGCGATCACGCACTCGGACTGTCCGACCGCCTGCATGACGGCATCGTCGGCGATGCGGGACGATGCGGTTGCCGCCAGGAGAAGCTTCCAGGTCGCGTCCGCGTCTTCAACCCTGAGTTTGGCCGATGGCCCTTCGGGGACCGCGACAACGTTGATATGAGCACCGGCATTGACGCTGTTTTCCCGGACCAACGCATCCAGTCGCGACCGCAGCGTGGCGCCTCGCCGCCACACCGCGTCGGTGAACAGGCGGATCGTCAGAAACCCCGCACGCACCAGATCTTCGACCTGATTTTCGAACAGGATCGTGCTGCCGCAGCGTCGCCAGGTGCGCTGCACCTGAACGGCGATCTTCTGGTTAACATCGGCGCCGGAAGCGATGGTCTCGGGTGCCGGATCGGACACGTCGATCGGCCTGACGGGCACACCGAGCTGATCGGACAACGCCAGGTAATCGTCGCCCTCGGTCAGGAAGACGCAGCGGGCGAATGGCCAGCTGTGGCGAAACCGGTTGGCGAAGCCGCCTGCCAGTGGTTGGCCGGCCATGTCGGCGGACAGGACGACCACGGACAACGCCGGCAGCGGCGGCCGTCCACCCAGCACCTGCAGCAGGCGCAGCCGGAAGAAAGCGTCCAGGTCGCCCGGCCAGGTATCCGGAAACAGGATGACGCGCTGCGC
>JAQGHW010000674.1 GCA_028291505.1 Rhodopila sp.
CAGCACCCGCTTCCCGTCGGCCACGGTCAGACCCAGATTGGCGATATCGTAGAGATCATCCGGCCGGTTGATCGTCATGACGTCGGCAAACGGCTCGTCACCGTCAGCCCCGATTTGCACCAGCCTCACAATCCAAGCCACGCGTCCGCGCCTGGTCAGATAACAGACGCGAAAATACCGTTCTGGCCCTCGCACCCCCAAACTTGCGGCGGTCCCATTTTCGGTAGTCCTCGGTACACATGTCAAGTGAAGGCGGGTTTGAGCATTATTGGTTGAAACGTGATTAGGAAGCGATAGATCATGCGTCGGGGAGTATCCGAGAGGAGCGACGCCATGTCTGTCTTTCAAACGGCGGCGGCACTGATGACCGCAGTGGTTTTGGCTGGTGCGCCAGGATCGGTATCCGCGCAGGGTGCGCCGACAGCGCCGTCGAACGCGCCGGCGCAGAAGACGATCGGCGTGCCGAGCGCGCCAGAGACGGCGAAGGTGGAGCCGGCACTAATCGTGATGAATGCCGCGGGGGCAATACTTGCGGACAACAAGCTGACCCTGACCGGTCTGGCACCGAATGCGGTCATTTTCGCCGACCGTCCGACGCGGGCGGCCGGGCATGAGCTAACCGTTCATCTGCTGGAGGAGTGGGGCAGCGCGGCCGATGCCAGCTTCGCGAAGGATCCGCCGAATGCGACAGTGTCGGCGTTCAGCAAGGACGGCTCGCTCACCAGAGATGCTGTGGTCGTTCTGAAAAATCCGAGCCTTCAGGGCGATAAGTTGACCTTCGAGGTGCAGATTCTGGAAGGCGATCTGAGCGGTGCCGACGGCCCGGCATCGGTGTTCATCGACATCATCGGCCTGCCATTCACGCCGCTATCGTTCGCAGGCGTGGCGCGTCGTACCGCCTATCGTGCGGCAATGTATAATGCGGCGACGCTCCCACCTTACGGCTATCGGCCGCCGTACTATCCGCCCGCCTATTATGCGCCGCCGCGCTGTGGGTATTATCCGCTTCCGCCATGCTATTGAGTTGGCGGCGGTGCCGAGAGCCTGTTGCGAGAGTGCCGGTACAGCGGTTCGCCGCCCCGTTCTCTGGCTTTTCTCGAGCGTCGGACCGAGTCCAGGCCTGGTATAAGCAACAAAAGGAATACATAGATATAATCAGACGAGACGATATTTGCGGGAAATCCTCCCCTAACGCCGTTAGTAAACCACAATCGCGCCGATCGTCATCCCAGGATGAACGAAAGCCCGAGGAGAGCCCATTATTGTCCGAAGGGTATCCATGTGCGCTCCAGTTATAACGTCACCAATACACGCAGCATCACAACAGCGGGTTAGTCTTTTGACGTCGTTGGTACAGCGGCACGAGCGCAGCCTCGCTAATCACCGTAGCGACGGCGACTCGACCTCGGCTCGTTCATTATTCTCCTATAGCGAAGCATCAGAATTTTTGTCGCCTCTGGCTCGCAGCTTGGTTCGCAATGTGACCGCTTGCACCTGGCGTCTATCTATAGAAAACGGCCCGTCGATAGCCGCGTCGCGCGACACCGGCGTAAGACAAGGGTGTAAGCGGCATGCCGATGATGTCGATGAATACGGAGGCGTCATCGGCCTTGGCCGGCATCTCGCCCTGTAGGACTTTGACCGTGTAGGTAAGGTTATCGCCTTCCAGCACAGGGTCTTGCAGTACCACGACAATCTGTCGAAGGTGCTCCCCTTCCAGGATCGATACATCGGCGTTCGGCGGGTCCGACAGGAAGCTGTCCTTGCCCCTGCTCCAGAATGGCACGAACGTCGCCGTCTTCATGTTACCGGCAATACGCTCCGGACGGTCGGCGAAGAACAGCGTCTCGCCACTGACACCTTCCAGCGTCAGTTTGCCTCCTACCATGTCGAAGGTCATGCCCTTCGCGGTCTGTGCGAACAGAAAATCGGCCGTTTTCGACGCGTCCTGTGTGGTTTGTGCGCGCGCCGAATTGCCGGCAACGAGGGCTGCCGCGAATGCGGGAGCGGCACCGAGCAATGTCCGTCTTGTGGTCATGCGAACCTCCTCGCTAGCGATGAGATATACAGATCAAGCTCGATTAGTATCGCAAATGCGCCCATATCATTGGTTCATCGAGATCGCGACCGCACTGCCGCCCAAACTCAGCATCAGGCCGGTCCGGTCCGCCTTAAGGTGTATCACGACACCATTCTCGTTCCTCATCCACAGGCCGTGCTGCTGCGTTTCGTGTAGCTGCCCATGTGGGGCATCTTATCTCGACGTCGTTATGAAATTACCAAGCCTGTCAAAGGAGATCGAGATGGCCAAAGCGAGTAAGCCGAACATCCTTATTCTGTGGGGCGACGACATCGGGATGTGGAACCTCAGCCGCTTCAGCCTCGGCATGATGGGCTACCGTACGCCCAACATTGACCGCATCGCGAATGAAGGGGTCACGTTCACCGACTACTATTCCCAGCAGAGCTGCACCGCCGGCCGCGCGTGCTTCATCACCGGCCAGAACCCGATCCGCACGGGTCTGACCAAGGTCGGCATGCCCGGGGCCACCGTCGGCCTGCAGAAGGAAGACCCGACAATCGCCGAACTCCTCAAGCCGCTGGGCTACGCCACCGGCCAGTTCGGCAAGAACCACCTGGGCGACCGCGACGAATTTCTGCCGACCGTGCATGGGTTCGACGAATTCTTCGGTAATCTCTATCACCTGAACGCCGAGGAAGAGCCCGAACTACCCGACTATCCCAAGGACCCGGCATTCAAGGAGCGGTTTGGCCCCCGAGGCGTGCTCCACTGCCTGTCCGACGGCAAGGGCGGTCAGACGATCACGGACACTGGCCCGCTCACCAAGAAGCGCATGGAAACCATCGACGAGGAGATCACCGATCGCGCTATGGCGTGGATGGAGACGCAGGCCAAGGCGGAGAAGCCGTTCTTCCTCTGGTACAATTCCACGGCCATGCACTTCCGGACCCACGTCGCCGAAAAGAATCTCGGCAAGAGCGGGCAGGACCCCTACAGCGACCGGATGGTCGTCCACGATGAGCAGATCGGCCAGATGCTTGCCAAGCTCGATGAGCTGGGCATCGCCGACGACACCATCGTCATGTACTCCACCGACAACGGGCCGGAGAACGACACCTGGCCGGACGGCGCCAACAGCCCGTTCCGCGGCCAGAAGAACTCCAACTGGGAAGGCGGCTGGCGCGTACCCTGCTTCATGCGCTGGCCGGGCAAGATCAAGGCCGGCTCGGTGCTGAACGGCATCGTTTCGCACATCGACATGCTCCCGACGTTGCTTGCCGCCGCGGGCAATCCCGACGTCACCCAGCAGCTCGTCAACGGCTGCACGGTCGACGGCAAGCTCTTCCACGTCCATCTCGACGGCTACAACCAGATCCCATACCTCACCGGCGAGGTGGCGGAGAGCCCGAGAAACGCCCTCATATACTTCAGCGATGACGGCGACGTTATCGCGGTGCGGGTTGGCGACTGGAAGTTCAACCTGGCGGTACAACGCGCCGATCAGATGCGACAGTGGGCCGAGCCGTTCGTGAAGCTTCGAGTGCCGTATATCATGAGCCTCCGTCGCGACCCGTTCGAACGGGCCGAATTCAATTCCAACAGCTACTGGGACTGGATGGTAGATCACGTGCCTCAGATGTACGAGATGCAGGCGGTGGTCGCGGCGGCGATCGCGGATTTCGCGAAGTTCCCGCCGCGGCAGAAACCTGCCTCGTTCAACCTGGATGCGGTATTGGCGCAAGTGACGACGAACCATTCCTAGGTCACGGCGCCTCCTACTCTTAACGCAAGGGCGAGCATCCGACGAGGGTTCGTTGGCCCCTGGTCTAACCCGCCCATGCATGGGACCTTCCCGTGCATGGGCCGCTTTCCTGCGGTAGGAGTCTTCTCGGCAGAAATGGGAACTGATTTTGCAATCAGGACGAGCACTCACAGTGTGAGATAGCGTCTTTTTGTCCATATTGAGCTGATTCAACTTTGCAGGAAAAGGTTCGAGCCGCTCATGAACGACGACGAAGTTCCCGCAGCAACCGCCACCGCCGTCGCCAAGCAGGTGAGCGCCTTTTACGAATGTCATCCCTACCCACCGCCCGTGGACGACCTGGAAGCCTACCGTCAGCTCTGGAACGACCGGCGGCGGCGAGCCGAATCTCATCTCTTCTGGCCGGCCGAGCCCTACCGCGAAAACCGGAGCATACTGGTGGCCGGCTGCGGCACCACCCAGGCCGCCCACTATGCGCTGCGCTGGCCTCGCGCCCAGGTCATCGGGATCGACCTCAGCGCCAAGAGCATTGCGTTCACGCAAGGACTAAAACGAAAGTACGCGCTCGCCAACCTCGAGCTGCGCCAACTCGCCGTGGAGCGCGTCATTGAACTCGGTCAAAGCTTCGGGCACGTGGTATGCACCGGCGTGCTGCACCATCTGCCCGATCCCGATGCGGGGCTTCGGGCCCTGCACGACGTGCTCCAGCCGACTGGCGCCCTCAATTTGATGGTCTACGCGCCTTATGGGCGCGCAGGTGTCTATATGCTTCAGGACTACTGTCGGCGCCTCGGCGTCGGCCACACCGTGCAGGAAATCCGCGATCTTGCGGCAAGCCTAAAGGCGCTTCCGCCGGACCATCCCCTTGCGCCTCTCCTGCGCAACTCACCCGACTTTGCGGACAAGGCCGGGCTGGCAGATGCGCTGCTCCATCCTCAGGACCGAGCGTACTCGGTCCCGCAGCTGCTGAACTTTCTCGGCCGCGCCGGCCTGGCGTTCGGGCGCTGGGTGCGCCAGGCGCCTTACCTGCCCTGGTGTGGCGCGCTGGCGTCCACGCCTCACCAATCCAGGCTGCTTGGGCTAACGGCCGAAGCGCAGTACGCCGCCATCGAACTGTTTCGAGGGACCATGGTCCGCCACGGCGTCGTGGCTTACAGGAAGGACCGACCGACGCAAGGTGCCCCCGTCGATTTCGACGGCGAGTCCTGGCTCGGCTACACGCCCATTCGGCTGCCCGATACGCTCGCCGTGCGGGACCGGCTGCCAAAGGGGGCAGCGGCCGTGCTGGTGAATCGCAATCACACCTATACCGACCTTTATCTGCCCATTGACGCTCGGCAGGAGCGGCTGCTGGCCGCCATTGACGGGGAACGCACCATCGAGGGGATCTGCCGCGAGCAGGGCGATCGGAACTTGGCGCGCGCCTTCTTCCAGCAGCTTTGGCGATGGGACCAAGTTGTGTTCAATACTTCGTGAGACAAGAGCAGGATGATCTAAGGCGGAATCCCCTCCGGTCTGAATCCTGCAACGAAATGAAAGCGTAGAGCCTGATTCAAGCTTCAATCCGAAGCCATTCGGCCCTTCTAGGGGGTGACTGTTTCAGCACGGGGCGTATCTGGAGTTGAGATGTCATTTGGTGCACTCGGTGGCGGTGAAATGATTGGCGCGCTTCGCGACGTGCCGCCAGGCGGCTTCGACGGTTCATTAGGCGGCCAACGACGAGCGCATCACCTGAGTTGTGATACGTCCCCAGTATGGCGGCACATGACAACTGCTCAGTTACGACGCCGTGGCGTTCCGAAGCCCGAAATGAGGTAGCCGATGACCGACGCCAACATCCGGCGGCCGCCAACGGGCTGGATCTTTACCTCACTGCGTGGTTATCGCATGGGATGGTTGCCGGGCGATCTGGTCGCTGGACTGATGTTGGCGGCGATCGCGATCCCAGGGCAGCTTGCCACCGCCCGGCTGGCAGGGATGCCGCCCCAGACAGGGCTCTATGCTTTCGCCGCCGGGTCGTTCGCATTCGCCGCCTTCGGGGCCAACCGCTTCATGTCGGTCGCGGCGGACTCGACCATCGCGCCAATCTTCGCGGGCGGGCTGGCTTCGATCGCGGTCGCCCGCCCTGCGCACTACACGGAGATGGCGACGCTACTCGCGCTGCTGGTCGGGATCGTTCTCGTCGCTGTCGGGCTGCTCCGGGCCGGTTGGCTCGCCACCCTGCTGTCGATCCCGGTGACTACCGGCTTCCTCGCAGGCATCTCAATTCACATCATCGTTGGAGAACTGCCGATCATGCTGGGGGTCGCCGGCTGGCACGGGCACCTGCTGGTGCGCCTCGTCCACACTTTCGGCCAGCTCCGGGACACCAATCTCTACACGCGTTGGCATCCTGATCGTGACCATGGGCATGGCGCGGATCAGTCCCCGGATTCCGGGCGCCCTTATCGGGCTGGTCGGGGCAGGTCTCGCCGTGGCCCTATTCCATTTCGAGGCGCACGGCGTCAGCCTGGTCGGCCCCTCTCGGTCCCATTGCCGCGCCTCGCCATCCCGCCCCTACCGGGGATGGACGAACTTGGCCACATGTTCCAACTGGCCTTGGTGGTCGCCATGGTCTGCATCATGCAGACGGCAGCAGTGGCGAGCACTTTCCCGTCCGACGACGGAACGCCCGACGATGTAAGCCGTGACTTCGCGGGGGTCGGCGCCGGCAGTATCCTGGCGGGGCTGATCGGCGCCTTCGCTGTCGACTCCAGCCCGCCGAGCACCGCAATCGTCCGAGAGTCCGGCGGGCACTCGCAGATCGCCTCGCTTACGGCCGTCGCCCTGATGGTCGCCCTTACGGTCCTTGCGGCCGGACTTATGGCCTATGTGCCCCACGCGGCGCTTTCCGGCATCCTCGTCTACATCGCGTTGCGCATTTTCGGGGTCGGCGAGATGATCCAGATCTATCGTCGCAGCGGGCCTGAAATTCTGTTGGTCGTGGCAAGTGCTGGACTCGTCATTGCCCTGCCGATCGAAACCGGCATGCTGCTCGCTATTGTTCTGTCCTTCGTGCACAGCCTTTACGCCGTTGCCCGACCCTATTGCGCCGAACTGGCGCGGGTGCCGGGAAGCACGGTGTGGTGGCCGCCGGCCCGAGGTGGGCTGGGTGAGCATGAGGCCGGGGTGCTGGTCTTCGCCCCTGCCGCGCCGCTCAACTTCACCAATACCGAGCGCATCTGCGGCAAGATCAAGTCGGCCATCGCTGCCCAACATCCACCCGTGCTGTTGCTGGTGATCGAGGCCAACGGCATCATCGACATCGACTATACCGGGGCGCAGATCCTGCGACGGGTTGTCACCGAACTCAGGGCGACGAACATCGTCGTCGCGCTTGCCCGGCTGTCGGATGAAAGGGCCCAGGCCCACCGTACAGGCTTGATCGACACGATTGGCCCGGACCGTGTGTTCATGTCGGTCGAGGAGGCGGTGCGCAAGCTGGGTCCGAACGCTAATCTGTCGAACAGATCATGAGCCACCGTTCCCAACGGCGAATGAGCTCTACGTCGCTGGGTGCGTTCTGCGCTCGGCCCGCTCACGCAACAGGTCGTAGATCGGTGGAATGCCGAGCAGGTTCGTTACGACCATTGCGCCAAAGCAAGCTGCCAGCATTGGCAGCAGCAGATTGACGCATCCTGTCATCTCGGTCGCGAGAGCGATGCCGGTGACGGGCGCACGGACGACCGCCGTGAAAAATGCTGTCATGCCGACCACGGCGTAGGCCGTCGGTGGCGCGGCGGCGTCCGGAAACCACTGGACGCACAGCCGCCCGAATACCACGCCGATCTGCGCACCGAGTACCAACATCGGCGCGAACAGTCCGCCCGGCGTCCCCGCCGCGTAGGAGAGCGGTCCCAGGGCGAAGCGAACTGCGAATATCAACGCAATCGCCGACAACGCCCCGTGGTTAAGCAGCGTTTGCTGCGTGATCGCATCGCCTCCTCCCACCAGCTGAGGCTCGAACCATGCCAGCAGGCCAACCAGCCCGCCGATCAGTGCCGCGCGGACTGCGACCGGAAACCCCCTCGCCAGGTCCGCTACCGCCAGCGACCCCAGGGTAGCGCGGGTGTATGCGGCGCCCGCGAGCCCGGCGACGATGCCTAGAACAACGTGCACCGGCACGGTCGCAAAACCGGGGAACGGTTGGTTCGGCACCGTGAAATCGGGCTCCACGCCAAGGAGCACGCGCGCCACCGCAATCGCGCCGGCCGAGGCGCCAAGCGCCGCGGTCGCCGTGCGCATATCGAACCGCCGCAGCAACTCCTCCAGAACAAACACCGCGCCAGCGATCGGCGCATTGAAGGCGGTGGCAAGCCCCGCGCCCGCGCCCGCGGCGAACAAGACTCGGGAGTCACGCTCACCTCGTCGAGACAGCCGGGCGACCATGTCGGCAATCGAATGACCCATCTGCACGCTAGGGCCTTCGCGTCCGAGCGCGAGTCCGGATCCGATTGCGAGTAGGCCGCCGACGAACTTGACAATGGCATTGCGCATGGGCTGGCCTCGTTTGCCGCCGCGTATCGCAGCCTCGACCTCGGGTATGCCGCTACCTCCTGCATCTGGAGAGATCCTACGAACCAGCCCCGCCGCGACCGCCGTGGCGGTCGCGGCGCCAGCGATGACGAGCAGGAGCCCTAGCGCCCCCAGGCCATACGCCAAGGCGATGAGCCCGCCACGTAGTGCATCAGCACGTTGCAGCACGAGCCGAAATGTGGCGCAGACCAGCCCGGAGACGACTCCCACGATCAGCGAAAGCAGCGCCAGCACCCGCGTGCCGTTTCTATGCTCCTCTGCATCGGGGAGTGCTTCAGGCATCGTGGTTCCATACAACTTGCAAAGGTTCGGGTTTCATTACCGTAGACCGTCGGGCGTGTTCGTCCACGAACGAGGAAGGAACAGCCCGCATAGGCCGTGCTACACCGGTACAGCTGATCGCGCCAAGCGTCGGCGCCAGAGGACGTAGGGCAGGGTCAAGACGACACTGGTGAGGAGAAATAGTAAGACTGTGGCGGTGATGGCCTCTCGGTCCAGCGGGAAGGTGGCGGTGGCCAGGGAAATGGCGACGCCCGGATGGCGAGCCGAGGTCGCGAGGGCCAGGGCGCCTCGGTTTCCCGAATCGGGACCGCCCAAAAGATGGCCCACGAGAAGGCCAAACAGAACGATGGCGACGGTGACCAGGAGGATGCCATTGCCAATCCGCCCGGCGATCGCCGGCGCCTCCTTGAACAGAACGACAGCCGCGCCGGCCACTAGCAAGACGAGGGCGGCGCGGCTCACCAGGGTGGAGGCCGCGGCAGCGCGCGGCCAGAGGCGGGCGATGAGGATTCCTGCGGCGAGCGGAGCGCCCACGGTGATGGCAAGCACGCGTAGCAGGGCGACCGGGTCGAAAACCGTGGTGACGCCGAACAGCCGTCCGACCAGGGAGTCGGCCATGGGCGCGATGACGATCGAAACGAGCGCGGCCAGGACGGACAGGCCGACGGCGTAGTCCCCCCCACCGCCAACCACAGCCTGCCTGCGCGGCAGGATCGGCGGCATCGGCGAAATCGAAAGCGCGATTAGGGCGGCACGATCCGCCGGGCCCAGCTGCAGCGCCAAGGTTAAGCCGATCACGAACAGCGGCGTCAGCACGAACATCGACACCATGGCGCACACGCCGAGTCTGGGGTTGCGCAGCAACAGAAGGGTATCTGCGGGCCGCGCGCGTAGGCCGATGGAAAGAACGGTGAGGCCGATGCCGGCAATGAGGACGAGCTTAACGACAGTGATTGGGTCCAAAGGGCGGCTCCTTGCGCTTGGCTTCACTGGCGGGTGGCGAGCGCACGATCTTACGCCTCCCCCCTTACATCGAATACCGGTCTCTCCTTATGCGCTACTTCGTTATGGTCTTTCACCTACTGCCTTTTCTGGTATCGTCAACTTGTCGTCGGTGGAATAGCGGCAGGCGCGATGGGGGCGTTGTCAGGTTGGTGACCAATGGATGGCGTGGCAGCCTGCCTGTGAATCGGCCCAAAATCGGGACCCCAGCCCAAGCACGATAAGACGCTGATATCTTTGGATGGATTTCGTTCGGGGCGGGATCCCGATCGGCGCCGATTGGGGGCCCGGCTAAACATCGATTTTCCAAGCTAATTCAATGCGTTCACTTTTATCGCAGGTGAAGTCCCGCTTGGGCGCCGGTTCACAGCATGGGACGCGCCGGTGACTAGCGACCTGGGCGGTCAACAGATCTATTCGCCGATCGCCGTAGCCGCTCGGGGTCGAAAGGGGCGTTTCAGTAGCCGGCGAGCATGACAACACCGGCGAGCGCGAGAACGGCATTGCCGCTCATTGGATGGCGCAACGCCTGCGAGACTGATCTCATTTGGGCGAAATTGCTGCCGACAGCTTGCCCGAGCGCAAGCATCGCCACACTGAAGAAAAAAATGGAACACGCCGCTGAGATGTAGCGGACACCGTCAATACCGCCTGCGATGGCGAGGCCCAGGTTGTTTATCGACAGAGTACCTGCCAGGAGGAGGCACTCGCCCATGCCTAAAGCGGCTTGCTCGGCACGCCTTGAGGTGGGCAATGACGGTCGGTTGGACACTCCAGTCCGTTCCCGATAGAAGTTCCAGATCGCGAAAACCAGAAGCAGCGCGCCGCCAAGACTGTTGGGGATTTGGGACGGCAACATATCGCGTATCTGTCGACCGAGAGCCATGGCAACCAGCGTGACCAGGGTGGTGAAGATAGCGATGAACAGGTTCTGCCGCCAACGGATCCATCGACGTTTCATTCCGTAGGCGACGCCAATCGTCAGATTGTCGCTATTGGCGGCGAGCCCGAAGAGCAGAGTCGATGCCACCTGATCGAGTATCAACCTGCCGGCTCCCATCAAGAGTTCGCGGATAGCCTAGAGGTTAGCGCCATTTGCAGTTGTCCCCGGGGGAAGATCCACCGAACGACGAGTCGCCAACAGCCAGCGGATGCTCCGATGCTCGGCGGCCGATGTAGCCTCTGGGAAAGAGGGCTCCGACCTGCAGCGCTGCCTATGGCCGCAGTGCGCAAAGCGTGCCGAATCTGCATAGCGAGAGGTGGGGGCGTTCTGTAAGCCTACCAAAATCGCCCCAGACCGGGGAGTATCACGCTCCGTTTGACAGATAATCCTGCCCTCGCGGCACTGACCAGTTCGCACGTCTGCGGTTCCGCCAGCGAATAAGCAAGGCAAAAGAGCCCAAATCGAAAGACCTTTGAGCAGACTTTGCTTCTATGTGAGGAAATCATGAAAACCAGGAAACTCTCCCTTGCGGCAGCGGTAACGACCGCGCTTGCGTGCGCTGCGGCATTCACACCTCTCATGCCGTCCGCCCCTGTTGCGGCCCAATCCAACCCAACCATGACGAATGTCGTTCCGGATGGTGGCAACTTCGCTACCCAGGGCAAGATCCAGGCGATGGACCCTGGCGCGTCAACGCTGACGGTCCTCCCCGAGGGGAGTCCCCCGATCCCGATGACGGTCGCTCCTGGCGTCGGCCTCTCCGACATCTCGGTCGGCGATGTTGCCAGCGTTCACTACACACGTTCGGTGACGTTCGTGGTGGGGAGTCCTAACGTGGCGACTGCCCAGGTCCCAGCCACGGGCACCGTGGGGCAGGTTGCGCAAACCCCGGGTGGCATCGGACCCGGCGCGGCCACGATTGTTGGGAGCGTCGTGAAGCTGAACGGTCCGAGCAGCTTTGATGTCGTCAACCCCAACGGCGGCGGGATTTACACTATCAAAACGACCAATCCCACGCGAGAAGCTGCCATCGGGCTGCTGAAGGCAGGAGACTCAATTACAGTTTCCGTTAGCCCGATCGTCGCCACCTCGGTAGCCAAGTGCGGCCTGTTCGGCAAAGGCCTGTTCGGCTGCTAAGCCTGGAGTTCGGCCGCGACGCGGGACGCGAGAGGCCCGCAACGGCCGACGTCTAGGAGTCTGTCCGCGTATTCGGTTGGAACCTAGCGGCACGCAACTTTAGGTCGCTTGGCACTCCAACTGGGTTCGTTTGATTCGCGATGGGCTGGCCGGACGTAACAATATGATGGTCTTCGTTACGGTAATGAACGGACGGGCTCCTAGAGCGTTTGTCCATCGACACTTGAGCGTGTGCACCTGGAGTAGGCTACGCTTTAACCCATGTTTTCTGAGCCATATCGTCAGGCTGGAATCGCTTCGCAATCCTGGTCGGATTGATATCGCCATAGCTCACGAGAGCCCAGCAAGATGGCCAAATTTACCCACAGCGGGCCGACCAAGTGGGAAATGTCGGTTCATCCTGTGTATCCGCCGCTGTCGGCGGTTGAACCGCCGAAACGAGCCGGTTGCGAGCAAAAAAGCAGCAGAAGGAACCCTGTGAATGGACACCGATTTTTCCGCACGGCAGGAAGGCGACCAGAAGGTAAAGGGGCAGAACGGGACCTGCAGGCCGTTGGCACTGGCCGGAGCGGCGTTGTTTGGTTGGGCGATGATGCTGGCGGCCTGTTCAAATCAGACCGCACCCGGCTCTGAGACAAGGCTAGAGGGGCAGCCGCCATCGGGCTCGGTGGAGATGCACGAAGTACAGGCGGCTTATATCGCCAGCGGCAGCGGCGGAAGCGGCGTGCTATATTACCAGGGAGGGAATTATCCATTCACTGTGGGCGGCGTGGGCGTCGGCGGCATCGGCGCCTCGACGATCGAGGGGAGAGGCGACGTTTACAATCTCACGAATGTCGCACAGTTCCCCGGCACATACGCCGAGGGCCGCTACGGGTTCGCATTTGGGCAGAAGAGCGCGGGCGACCTGTGGATGAAGAACGAGAATGGTGTCGTGATACACCTTAAGGCGGACCGGACCGGCCTGATGCTGAG
>JAQGHW010000725.1 GCA_028291505.1 Rhodopila sp.
CGGAACGGTTTCCGGGGGCCGGTGTGGATGCCGGGTCGCCTGCACTGGTGCTGTTTACGTCGGGATCCGAGGGTGTGCCGAAGGGCGTCGTGCACAGTCATCGCTCGCTGTTGGCCAATTGTGCGCAGCTACGTTCGGTGGTGGATTTCAATCCGGCGGACAAGGTGTTCAACGCGCTGCCGATGTTTCATGCGTTCGGCATGATCGCCACGCTGCTGCCGCTGATGTACGGCGTCCGCGCATTTCTGTATCCGTCACCGCTGCACTACAGGATCGTGCCCGAAATGGTGTACGCGGAGCAATCCACCATCATGTTCGGCACCGATACATTCCTTAGCGGATACGCACGTAAGGGCAACGCGCTGGACTTCCAGTCGCTGCGCTACATCTTCGCCGGGGCCGAGAAGGTACGGCCGGAACTGCGCGCCGCCTACATGGAGCATTTCAAGAAGCCGATCTTCGAGGGTTATGGCGTCACCGAGACCGCCCCTGTGCTGGCGTTGAGCACCTGGAGCAATGCCCGGGAGGGTTCAGTCGGCCGCCTGCTGCCCGGGATCGAGGTTCGGTTGGAGCCGGTTCCCGGCATCGAGGAAGGTGGCCGGCTGTGGGTGCGCGGCCCGAACGTGATGCTGGGATATCTTCGGGCCGAGGCACCTGGTGTGCTGCAGCCGCCACCGGACGGGTGGTATGACACGGGCGACATAGTTACGATAGACGAAGGCGGTTTCGTTACAATTCGAGGACGCGCTAAACGTTTCGCCAAAATCGGCGGCGAGATGGTGTCGCTCGCCGCGGCGGAAATGCTGGTAGGCGGCGTGTGGCAGGATGCGGTGCACGCGGTGATTACGGTGCCGGACCCTCGTAAGGGGGAACGGTTGTTGCTGGTCACGACGCAGCGGGACGCTGAACCTCGGGCGATGTTGGTAGCCGCGCGGGAACGCGGAGTGGCGGAGATCCAGGTGCCTCGGGACGTGCTGGTTGTCGACAAGGTGCCGCTGCTGGGATCGGGTAAGATAGACTATCCGGCCGTGCAACGTCTGGCCGAAACGCGGATGGAACGGTCGGACGCGGCGGCCTAGAGCGGCCGTCGATGGTGCTCTCGGGGGGAATGAACGACATGTCATTGAGCAGGGATTTCGCGGCATTCGTTGCCAATCTGCAGTACGACGACCTGCCGCCGGCGGTCGTCGATCGTGCAAAAGGCGTCATCCTACAGGGCCTGACCTCGGCGCTGGTGGCGCATGACATGCCCGCCAGCAAGCAGGCGCTGGCCCTGATGCAACAGGAAGAGGCCGGCGGGGGCGGTGTCGCGACCGCGTTGTGCAGCGGCGTGAAACTCACCAAAGCGGGGGCGGCCTTCGTCAATGCGGAAATGCTGCTGGCCGGCGGCAAGTGGGACACGTTCCGGATGCTGACCCACCCCGGAACAGCGATCTTGCCGGCAGCCCTGGTCGCGGGCGAGATGACCGGATGCTCAGGCAAGCAATTCCTGACCGGCATCGCCGCGGGCTACGAGGTCATGGAGCGGATGGCGTCGGAGTTCATCCCCACAGTGATGTCGCGCGGCTTCCACGCCGGGCCGGTGTTCGGGATTTTCGGTGCGGCGGTCGCAGCGGCCAAAATCGAGGGGCTGAACGCCGATCAGTTGAACAGCGCGATCGCGCAATGCGTGAATCTTGCAGCCGGCAACCTGGAAGGCATCCGCAGCGGCGGACGGTCGTTACGTGAAGGCGCCGCGGTGCGAAACGCCCTGCTGGCGGTGGCGATGGCCCGCCACGGGACACCGGGGGGCGAAACGACCCTGGAAGGTGACGCTGGTTTCTACCACGCTTACACCGGCAACAATCGTGGAGAGCTACGTTACAGTTTCACTGGCGACAATCGCACAGACCTAGGCCGGATCGCGCAGGGCCTCGGTAAGGACTGGATCTTCCTGGAAACGTTGTATCGCATCTACTCCACCGCCGGCTTCAACATCGCCCACATCGAAATAACCGCTCGGTTGTGCGAGGAGCATGGCCTGACCTATGCCGATATCGATCGTATCGAAGCCGTGGTGAACTGGTTCGAGACGGAATATCCAAGCCCCGCATTCCCCCTGCCCGGCAGTGATGGAAAGCCGCGAGTAGGCGCGACGCAGTATTTTACCGCCTATGGGGCTGTCACGCGCGGCTACCCACTGCTGCGTGGCGCGCAACCCGGCCCTGGCGAAAGCGACCCACCCGAGGTGCTGGATCTGATGCAACGCGTCACCTTGATCCCGATGGTACGGCGGACTTTGTTCGGGCCCAGGATTACGATCTTCACCAAGGATGGGCGCAGCCTGACCAGGGAAGGAACCGGGCGCGAGTTCATCTGGGATTTCGAGGAACATGCGCGGCGAATGCTACCCATCCGATCCGGGTTGGCAATTTCGGGATCGCAATATGACGGGCTGATCGATGCATGCCGGCATTTGGATGCGGTTGATAGCGCCGGGGCCAAGCTGATTTCGCTGACGGTTCCGGAGTAGGCGCGATCTTGCCGGATATTCCGCCCAGTGGTAGCTGAGTTGCATGTGGCATCCCAACAAAGGGAAAATCAATGGCTGAAGGATCGAACATCCAACTATTGGATCATGAACTGGCTGATGATGAACTGAATTGGGTGAGAGGTGTCTATGAAGATTTCTCTGCCGCCCGAGCGGAATTTGCCGGGCGAGAAGACGAGTTCAACCCGAAGGAGATATTAAGGGAAGTTCTCGGAAGAAAAGAGCACATGCTGCGGACCCCGATTGATCTATCGGGAGATGGCGTCTGGCGAAATGGTCGGAATAATCATGGACGGTTGGTTGCTTGCGTATTTTTGAAAAAAGTAGAACTGCATAAACACGCGAAAAGCAGGACCGATCAGTTTCCGATGTATGTGATTGGTCAAGCTGACGCGTTCTCGATGGGAGATGATTCGCAGCCGCTTTTGAAAGCAGTCAGAGGGGGTGACCAGTTTCACAATTCACCAGGAGCGCCACACGCCTTCGTGCCGAAAGTGGACAAGAAAATCAACGATGATTGGGAAATTGCATTCCTGGCGATTACGCCTCGTAACCTGAAAGAAGATACCCAGAAAGTTTCCGAAGAAACCAGGGCGGCCTACAAGCGAGTGGTTGGGTACGAGGCCCCGGTCGGACTGTAATACCAATCCGCGAAGCGATTGACGTACTGCCCCAATCGTCATGGCCCGTCGTGTCCGGTGCCGCAACAGACGGCCCGGACAACCGGCTCGCTGGCTCTGGTTGATAGTCTGCTAGGCCAGCGCGAGTTCCTG
>JAQGHW010000735.1 GCA_028291505.1 Rhodopila sp.
CAGTGCGTTCGCCTGATCAACGTGACCCGCCCTACGCAGAGCGTCGGCGCCGCGTGTGTAAGCCTCCTCATTATTGACGAAAATCTTACGCAGGGCAGCCCAACATTCGGCCTCTGCGGTAAAATCCTGACGCCCATGGAGGAACTTTGCCAGCATGATCGGTGGGCTTTCCTCCAGGGGGAAGCGCTCGACCGCGGCGCGGAGGATGGCTTCGGCCTCGGCATATTCGCCCATTTCATCGAATGCCGCCGCGGCGTTGTTATAGCCGTGCATTTCCATCGGCACGACTTCAATCCGGCGCTTCCAGCGCTTGACCGCTTCCGGAAAATCTCCCCTTGCCTGCGCGCAGTAGGCAAATTCCGCAAGCAAGCCGGAATTGGTCGGAAACCGGAAGCGGGCCGCTTCCAGCTGCACATCGGCTTCATCGTAACGTCCGAGCTTGATCAACGCCTGGGCACGACCGTGAAGGCCGAACGGGCGATCGTCGAATGCTGCTTGAAGGAGCTCCCAGCGTCGCATCGCTTCCGGCCAGTCCTCGCGACGCACGGCCAAACGGGCGTATTCGAGAAACCCTCCGATTTCCTCCGGAAACAGGTTCATTGCCATCTCAGCCTGAGCGTCTGCCTCGGCAAGGCGGTTCGCTGCTGCCAGTGATTGCGCGCCGAGCACGTAACCTGTCGCCACACCAGGAAACTGCTTTCGCAAGGCCACATAGTACTCGATCGCCGCATTGTGGTCGCCTCTGGTGTGTGCGACGGCCGCGACCCCCTTGGCGAAAAAGATTTCCTTCGGGTGCTTTTTCCGGCCTTCGGCCATCAACGCCGCGGCCTCATCGTAATGATGCAGTTTAAGCAGGAGTTCCAGAGCGAGCGGCGATGCACGGATTTCCATCGGATAGCGATCGCGTGTCGCGGTCCAGATCGCGGTCGCCTTCCGGCGGTCACCGATCCCAAACGCGGCCAGCGCCTCGGCCAGTGCGTCCCGCACTACGAAGCGATCCCGTTCACTTTGGTCGGCCTGTCGGCGCCGGATGTCGCGCAGGATTTCCCGACGCTCCCGCCAATCGTGCCAAGCGGAAAGAAGGCCTGTCATACGTTGCTGCGCATCCATGCTGATCGAGCGCGATTTTATGCGCGTGCGGTTGAAAAGCCAACGGGAATGAAACCGGCAATGACGGGGAGGTGCATCGGTTCGGGACATGCATCGTTTTGGGTGGATCAGGCAGGAGAGTTGTGAACCGCTTCAAGGTCTGGACCAGGTGAACGGTTTTTCATTCAATCTCGTCACGACCGATGATATGCTGATTTGCATGACGGACATGGCACTCCACGCGGTTAGGCGGTTCGGCTTCGGGCGGCGCGGGTCCGAGGCTCTACCAGACGACGTTCATGGTTGGCTTAGATCGCAGCTGGACGCGCCGGATCCGTTGCTTGGACGACCCGGCCCCACCATGCTGAACACGGCGCTTGTCGCCCGGCGCTTTGCGGAGGCACAGAAAGCCAAGGAACCATTGCCTGGGGGTTTCTCCGGTCTGTTTACCGAGGAGATGACCGCATCGTTGCAATATGCGGTCAGCACGGACCTGCCGCTGCGTGAGCGATTGGTGTGGTTCTGGGCCAATCATTTCACGGTCAGTGCACGGGGTGGGCCTTGGTCTTTCGGGCTGAACGGCACCTATGTGCATGAAGCGATCCGGCCGCATGTAACTGGCCGTTTCGCGGACATGGTGAAGGCGGTGATGCGGCATCCCGCCATGCTGGATTATCTCGACAATACACACTCCATCGGACCCGACAGCCCGATCGGCTTGAAGCAGCATCGCGGAATCAACGAGAATTTGGCGCGGGAATCCCTTGAGCTTCATACCTTGGGCATCCAGGCTGGCTATACCCAACGCGACGTCATCGCGTACGCTGGCATGCTGAGCGGTCGGATGATGAACACCGAGGGTGCCTCGCCCGGGTTCGTGTATCGCGCCGACGCGCATGAACCGGGACCCGAGACCGTATTCGGCCACACATTTCCGGACGGTTTAGAAGGCAGCGAGGATGCCTTGGAATGGATCGCCGACCATCCGGCTACGCGACGTCATATCGCCAATCAACTGGTTCAGCATTTCGTCGCTGACGTTCCGCCGCCGAAATGCGTCGAGCGGCTGGAAGCCGTTCTGCGGGACACCGGTGGCGACCTGAAAGCGGCGATGCTGGCGATTATCGACATGCCCGAAGCCTGGCAGCCGCTGACCAAATTCCGTGCGCCGGCAGAATATATCATCGCCGTGCAGCGTGCACTCGATTTACCGTTTGAGCCTGGGCCTGGTCTGCTTGATGCGACGAATGATCTGGGCCAGCCCTTCAGAAACCCGCTTTTGCCCAACGGCTGGCCCGACACCGCGGCCGACTGGGTTGCTGGCGAGCCGCTTCTGAAGCGCGCGGATTGGGCGATGACCCAGGCTTTGCGACCGAACGCCCCTTCCGCTGATGCCGTCGCATCGGCCACCCTTGGCGAGCTCTACTCCTCGACCACCCGAGCGGCCGTCACGCAGTGCCCGAATCGGACAGAGGCGTTGGCTACCCTGTTCGCGTCCCCTGAGTTTTTGCGGAGATAGAGCATGAATCCGACGCGACGCGGGCTTCTGCTGGGTTCGGCGGCGATGTTTTCGCTCGGCGGTGCCTCGCTTTCGGTTCGCGCGGCCGAGAGTGACAATCGCTTTGTCCTGGTGTTCCTTCGCGGCGCAATGGACGGATTGAATGTTGTCGAACCCTACGGCGACCCGAACCTAAAGATCTGGCGGCCAAACCTGGTGCTGCCGGAGCCGGGGCAACCGAAGGGGCTGGCGGATCTGGGCGGTTTCTGGGGCCTGCATCCGTCGCTGAAAAGCATGCACGCGCTGTTCGCCGCGAACGATCTTCTGCCGATCCAGTGCGTCGCTGGCCCTGACCGCAGTCGCAGCCATTTCCAGGGCCAGGACATGATGGAGATTGGCGCCGAGACACGAATGACGAGCGGTTGGCTGAACCGCATTGCCGCCCTGCTGCCGGCCAATCCGAATTGTGATACGGCCTTCAACATGGGTGCAACGTCGCCGCTGGTGCTGCACGGGCCGACGACGACGACGACGTGGGATCCGTTTCATCCCCGGCCGCGCGTTTCTGCCGGGTACTACGACAATATCGTCGCCATGCATGCGAACGATCCGCTGATCGGCCCCAAACTGGCGGATGGCCTGAGGGAACGCCACTACATCGACAGAGTGCTGTCCAGCACGTCGTATGACGGCATTTCTCCCGGTTTCCCGCGACTGGCCCGGGCGGCGGCGCGGATGTTGGCTGCGCCAGATGGGCCTCGCCTGGCGGAATTGGAACTGGGTGGATGGGACACGCACGCCGCCCAGGCGCCGCTATTGGGGGATACCCTGAAGATTCTCGATGATGGCATCGCCGTGCTGCGCGCAGGCCTGGGGGATGTATGGTCGAAGACAGCGATACTGGTGCTGACGGAATTCGGCCGGACCGTTCGGGTGAACGGTGCCAACGGCACTGACCACGGCACCGGGACAGCGGCCTTTCTCGCAGGGGGCGCGATCGCTGGCGGGCGAGTTGTCGTAGATTGGCCTGGACTGAAACAGAACCAGTTGTTCGAGGATCGCGACCTTCAGCCCACGCTCGATATTCGGGCCGTCGCCAAGGGCGTTCTTGGCCCACATTTTGGGCTGTCGGCGGATAAGTTGGCGACGGTGTTTCCGGGTAGCGAGCGGATCGAGCCGAAGGCTGGTCTGCTGAAGGCGTGAAATACCGCCGCCCCGTCGCTGATGGGTCCGGACTGTCATTAACACTTCGCGATGTGCGAACGGCGTCCCGCCGGACGCCGTACTCGAATCGATTGCCTGCCAGGGCGGGTAAAGGTCGATGTCGCTAGTTTGATGCGCGCCGAACGCGCCGAGGAATCTCCGCGTTACCGTGCCCGGTCGGCCCCGAGTCCGGCCCGCGTTCTCTGCATCTCGGGGGGGGGGCGTCAGGCGGTTCAGGTCACCGGGCGTCGTTTTGCATGACTGAATTCTCCCTCTTGAAACCATGCGACACTGGCGCGGCAGCGCGTGCGGGTCCATCCTGACGATGATGAGCGTTCAAGAGCAGTCTTCAGACCGGGAAGCGTCCGGCGGAACCATCCGCGTCGGCGGAGGGCCAGACGGGCTCATGACCTATCTGATCGACCTGCCGCCGGAAGCGCTGCCGAGTGTTTGCAAACGCGATCTGGAGCGGGCGTGGTATGCCGCGCGGGAGGCAGCGTTGGCCGAACGTCAGGGCGCCGTGCGCGGCTTCCGCTTCAATCGCCCGGACGGTAGCCATATCGACCTTGCCCTCGCCGACCGGGATGCGCGCTGCTGGGTCGGCGCGGTGGACCGCACAGTTGGGATCGCCAACGCGCCCGGCCTGTCGCTTTGCTTACGTCTGCTCGCGCTGATCGACCTGCTGGCCCGCGCACCGTGGGCACGATCGTTGTTGCACCTGGCACGCGATGGTGCCGAGTTCCATCCGGCTCTGCTGAGAGCCGCCGCCAGCCAGCCTTTGACCAGGGAAGCCCGATTCGACGAAGCGGGCTTTCAGGCGCGGCTGTCACGATTCGTGAGTGGCTTGCAGATCGAAGCGCCACGAGCGGCACAACGCCTTTCGGGAGCGCACTCATGAACCGCCGCCGTCTTGCCATACCAATGGGTCTGGCCGTCCGCCTGGGTCGTGTCGTCCCGTTGGGTCTTTGCGTGCTGATGAGTGCCGTCGCGCTGTCAGGCTGCGCGGGGTCGCCGCAAACCGGGCAGGCCGCGGCGGACGCAGAAACGAGGGATGCTTGCCGGGCCCGCGCCGAACAAGCTTACAATCAACAGAACCGAGCGGAAATCTACAGCCCGCCGCCTACGGTCAACACGCCTTATTCGGCCAACTACGTGCCATCGATGTCCGACCGGGGTCTGTCCGAGCTGTTCGTGCATGACCGCATGATCAGCGACTGTGTGCGGAATACAGGCACTGGCACGGATCGCAATCAGCCGCCCTCGCCGCCGCCCCCATCGCCGCAACACTAGTGTCCCGGACTTCGAAGTTCGCTGCATGGGCGCATCCCAGCGTTGCGGTGCTGGCTTCTTTGGTTCCCCGGAAGCCGAACGATCAGAAGCCCGCCGGCGCAGGCCGACGGCTGTCTGATCCGGCTCGTTAGGGGCGACCGTGGCCAGCTTGTCGGCGATTGGCGGCGTGCTGGCGCAGCGTAACGCCCGCATCTTCTATTCCGGCAGCATCGTTTGCTGGACGGGATCGTGGATCCAGCGCATCGCCACCGACTGGCTGGCCTGGGAACTGACCCACTCGGCGCTCTGGGTCGCCATCATCGCGTTCTGCAACCTGGCACCTTCGGTGGTCATCTCGCCCATCGCCGGCGCTGTGGCGGATCGGATGGACCGGGTGCGACTGACGATGGCGAGCCAGTTCGTCTCGGTGGCGCAAGCGGTGATCCTGGTGGCGCTGATCCTGACCGGGCTGATACGAGTGGAGTTCATGGCGTTCCTGACGCTGTGCAACGGCGCGGCGGAGACGTTCGCTCAGCCGGCGCGGCAGTGCCTGATCCCCGGTCTGGTGCCTCGATCGCATCTACCGGGAGCGGTGGCGCTGAATTCACTGACCTATAACGCCGCGCGATTTGTGGGCCCGGCGATCTCCGGCCCGATGATCGCGATGTGGGGGGTGGTGCCGTCGATCGTGGTGAATGCCCTGGCGTTTCTGTATGCCAGCCTGACGCTGCACATGCTGAAACTGGATCCATCGGTCCGCGTCGGCAAACCGACCGGTTTCAGCGTACTGCACGATGCCTTCGACGGCATTCGTTATGTCGCCCGGCACCGCGGCATCGGTCCGCTGATGCTGTATGCGGCCACGGTGGGCATGACCCTGCGATCGGTGCCGGAGATGCTGCCGCCGTATGTCGCCGACCAGTTTGGCCGCGGGGCGGAGGGGCTCGCGACGCTGGCCAGCACGATGGGGTGTGCCGCGCTGATCGGCGGGTTCGTGGTGGCCCTGCGCGGCCGGATGGCCGGCCTGAGCCGCATCGCGGTGGGTTGCGGGCTGATCCTGGCGCTGGCCACCGCCGGCTTCGTCGCCACCCATGTGTTTGCGATCGGCGTGATCTGTATCGCCGCTATCGGTGCGGCGACGACGATGCACGGCATCTCCTGCCAGACGTTGCTGCAGAACTCGGCCGCGCCTGGCATGATCGGCCGGGTACTGAGCACCTGGGGCATGATCACCCGCGCCGCGCCGGCGATGGGGGCGCTGGCGTACGGCATCGCGTCGGAGTTCCTGGGACTGCAGATTCCGGTGCTCATTGGGGCCGGGCTGTGCGTGGTGGTGTGGCTGCGCACCTGGAAACAACTGTCGCACATGACGCCGATCCTGGAAGGCTCAGGCGCCGGTATCTGACGGGCGCTGCGGCTTGCCAGTCGCGGCTATCTGCTGGAAACCCGAGGCTGCGTCGCCGAAGATGACACCCGGGCTCTTATGGCGAACGATTACGTGCGGAAGGCGTATCCGGGAAGGGAGGGAACGATGAAATTCGGCTTCTGCATCATGTCGGACATCGACGAGATCGGCTTCTTCAGTTTCATCGAGAACCTGGGCTACGATTCCGCATGGGTCGCCGACAGCCAGATGATGTATTCGGACGTCTATGCTGTCTGCGCGCTGGCGGCCCAACAGACGAAACGGTTACGGATCGGTCCCGGCACGGCGATCTGCGGCACGCGCATTCCTCCGGTCCAGGTCGCGGCGATGGCGACACTGAACCGGATCGCGCCGGGGCGCGTGTTCCTGGGCATCGGCACGGGTAATACCGCGATGCGCACGATGGGCCAGAAGCCGATGAAGATGGCGGCGTTCGGGGCGTATCTGCGGGTCCTCTCAGGACTCCTTGACAGCCAGGTGGTGGATTACGCATTCGAAGGCCGCTCGCGTCCGGTGAAGATGCTGCGACACGAGACTCGGTTCATGAACCTGCTACCCAGGATTCCCCTGTATGTGTCTGGGTTCGGTCCGCGTGCGATGGCCCTGGCGGGTGAATACGGTGACGGGCTGGTATTTGCCATTCCGCCGCGCGGCGTGCCCGTTGAGGTTGCCCTCGGCCATGCGCGTCAGGGCGCCGCTCGCAGTGGTCGCGACATGACGGGATTCCGCAATGCTACACTAACGAATGTGGCGCTGCTGCAACCCGGCGAGGCAGCGGACTCGGATCGGGTCAAGCAATCGATCGGCCCGAATGTCATGGCCAGCGTCTATTACTTTTACGATGTGGTGCATGAAACCGGAGTCGAGCCGCCAGAATTCCTGCGGCGCATCTGGAAGCCCTATTGCGCGTTGGTGGAACAGACGCCGGCCGAACATCGGCATTTCCGGACGCACGAGTTCCACTACACCGATCTGCATCCAGGTGAGGCCGAGCTGATCGACGAACAACTGATCCGCGACACGTGCCTGGTGGGAACGGCGGACGAGTTGGTCGAGCGGATCCGGTCGCTGGAACGGGACGGCTTGCAGGAGATGGTCTTTGCGGTGGGGAACACCACGAAGTGGCGGCTGGCCGAAGAATTTTCCCGGTTGGTGATGGCGCGGTTGTAGGCGTTTGCGACGCGGTCTCGGCACAGTCCAGCGATTGAACCCGTGTCATGCGGCCCGCGCCGGTGCCTTGCGCGCTCGCGCCGCAGCCGCCTTCAGGGTCGTGCGCAGGTCGGTCAGGTAGCGCACGTGCTCTTCCTCGATCGTATGCCGAGCGCTATCTCGGTACTGGCTCTTGTACCATGCGGTGCGGTCGTCGATGGCCTGCCGCATCTCCGCATCCGAGGGCAGCGTCGCATTCCCCAGCAGATACTCCCGAACCCAGCGCGCCTGATGCTCGAACACCATGTTCAGCGCGGTGTCGGTATTGAAGAATCCCATCAGGAACAGCCCGGGCCAGCCGGGTGGCACGATCCGCATATACAGACCCAGCCGGTTGTCCTCCACGGGCACGACTTCCGGCGGCAGCATGTCAAGGTCGATGCGGTATCCGGTCGCCGCGATCAGCGTATCGAATTCTTCCTCGGTGCCGTCGGCGAAGCGGATCATGTGGCCGTCGACCGACTCGATCCCTTGCCTCACGACGATGCGGCGGTAAGCGATATCCGTGGTCACGGTGCCGTTGGACGTGACGTGGCTCAAGGTGTCGGATCGTTTGAAACCAAGTTTCGTCATATCTCCATGCGCCAGCCAGACCAGCGTTCGGACCAGCTTTTGCCGCAGTTTCCGCGGGATCCACGGCCGCTGGATCTGCGCCGTGATATCGGTAAATGCTTGCCCGAACAGCAGTTTTGGTAGTATCGTTACGCCAGACCGAGCAACGAGGATGGTACGGGGGGAGGTGACGCAGACGTCGCTGGCGATGTCGCACGCGCTGTTGCCGACGCCGACGACGCAGATGCGCTGGCCGACAAATGGCTCCGGCTCGCGGTAATGATGGGCGTGCAGATAGCCCTCGCCAAATCGTTCCAGCTCCGGCACATGCAGCGGCTTGGTCAGATGACCGGTGGCGAGCAGGACTGCGTCAAACCGCTCAACCGATCCGTTCGCCAGCGTTATGTCCCAGGCTGGCGGCTCACCCGCGGGATCGAACGCCGGACGCACGTGCTGAACCTTGCTGTTGAACCGGATCCGTGGTGTGACCCCGAAATGATCGGCGTAGCACGCCAGATAGCGGTGCATGTCATAATGGTCGGGAAACGGCTGCGTTTCCGGATCGAAGTCCAGGTCGCTGAACCGCGTCACTCCGCGCGAGGTGTTGATGTGCAGCGTGCGGTATGCGGACGATCGGCCGCTGTCGTTGTTGAAGCACCACATGCCGCCGATCTGGCTGCCGATCTCGAAAACGGTCACGTCGAAGCCGGCTTGCAGCAGGTATTTCGCCGAACAGAGGCCAGAGGCCCCGGCGCCGATTACCGCCACACGCTTGTGGCCGCGCAGATTGGGTCCGAGTGGCGGGCCATCCAGACCGCGCTGGTAAACCGACTGGACGTCTGTCATCAGGCTTCTCCCTAGAGCGTGACAGCTTCAGGTTGAAGCCATCACGCTCTGATTCTTATGCTTGAGAGGGCGATTCACGCCCAAGGTTGGTTCAACCTCAGACGATCGCGCTCCAAAGCCGCGATATGAACCCACGGGTGCCGTTGGTTAACGGCGACACCCTGCTCACACATACGCAGCCACACGATGGAAGGTCTTGCAAATGCGCGTCTCCGTTGCGATCGCCGCGATCGGCATTGCCATCGCTCCCATGCCATCGCGCGCTGCGGAGCCGTCTTACGGGCCAGAGTTACAGGGCTTCAGCTATCCCTGGCCGGTGTCACTTTACCGCTTCACCTCCCAGGGCGACGCACTGGACATGGCTTATCTGGACGTGAAGCCGGCGCACCCAAACGGCCGCACCGCTGTGCTGCTGCACGGCAAGAATTTTTGCGCCGCCACCTGGCAGGCCACCATCACGGTTCTTGCCGAGGCTGGATATCGGGTGATCGCGCCCGACCAGATCGGTTTCTGCAAGTCGAGCAAGCCGGCGCACTACCAGTTCAGCTTCCAACAACTCGCCGGGAACACGCATGCGCTGCTGGCCTCGTTGGGGATCGGCAAGCTGACGATGATCGGGCATTCGACCGGCGGCATGCTGGCGATCCGGTATGGCCTGATGTATCCGGCCGAAATCGAGCACCTGGTGCTGGTCGATCCGATCGGGTTGGAAGACTGGAAGGCCAAGGGCGTTCCGTGGGAGAGCGTGGATACCTGGTACCAGCAGGAACGGTCTACCTCCGCCGGTCGGATCCGCGATTATGAGCGTACCACTTACTATGCCGGCACCTGGAAGCCCGAGTACGAGAAATGGGTGGAGATGCTTGCCGGAATGTATCGGGGGTCGGGGCGCGACATCGTCGCGTGGGACTCGGCGCTGCTCTACGACATGATCTACACCCAGCCAGTCGTGTATGAGTTGGGTGACCTCACCATGCCCGTGCTGCTGATGATCGGCGACAAGGACACGACAGCGATCGGCAAGAACTTCGCGCCACCTTCCATCCGGCCAACCCTGGGCAACTACCCCGTGCTCGGCAAGGAGGCCGCGGCGCGAATCCCGCATGCGACACTGGTGGAATTCCCCGATCTGGGCCATGCGCCGCAGATCCAGGACCCGGAGGCCTTTCACAAGGGGCTGCTCACGGGTTTGGGGGCACCGGTTGCCGCGGTGCCGAAGCGCGATTGAGGCGCAAGGAAAGGCGGACGAGGATCAGGAGCGGCGTAACCAGAGTTCCTCGATCGCGTGGTTACCGGCCTTGCGGATGACCAAACGGGCCCGTTCCCGCGTCGGTTGAATATTCTCCACCAGATTGCGCAGGTTGATCTCTTCGGCCCGACGTGCGGATTGACGGACCGCGGCGGCATCCGTATAAGCCGCCCCTCCCGACGGGTCGCCTATGGAGGCGCGCCCGTCGGCACGCATGCAAGGGCACGGACCGCAAGGACGCCGTCCAGAAGGTTTTCGGAGAGTAGTCGTGAAGCGCACCTATCAACCGTCGAAGCTGGTCCGCAAGCGTCGGCACGGATTTCGCGCCCGCATGGAGACCGTAGGCGGCCGCAAGGTGCTGGCGAATCGCCGCGCCAAGGGTCGCAAGAAACTGTCCGCCTGACGCGCGAACCGCTGGTGTGCCGTCCATGCCAGCCCAGAAACCGTCCTCCGCCACCGCGAAGTTCGGCCGTCTGAAACGGCGGCCGGAGTTTCTTCGCGTGGCATCGGCCGGAAAGAAGGCCGCGGTTGGCGGGGTGGTGCTGCAGGCGCTGGTCCGCCAAGACGCCGAACCGGCCAGGCTGGGTTTCACCGTGACCAAAAAGGTCGGCAATGCCGTCATCCGCAACCGCACGCGGCGGCGCTTGAAAGAGGCGGCCCGTCTACTGCTGGCTGACCGTCCGGTCAGCGGGGTGGATCTGGTGCTCATTGGGCGGGACAGCACACGCAAACGGAATTTCATCTCCCTGCAAGGTGATATCAGGCGCGCTCTGGAAAGGACCGGCGTATGACACGTGTGGTTCAGACTGGCGCGCTGCAGGTCGGGGCGGCCCAGCTTGGGATCGGCATGGTGCGCGTGTATCAGTGGACGGTGCGCCCGTTGATCGGCTCGCATTGTCGCTTCTGGCCGAGTTGCAGCGAATATGCCGTGGAGGCGCTGCAGGTGCATGGCGCGGCGCGAGGAACGGTGATGGCGGCGAAGCGTATCCTGCGCTGCAACCCGTGGCATGAAGGTGGTGTCGACCCCGTGCCCCGCTTTGACGGGGATGGGGTCGATCGGAATATGGGGCATTGATGGACCAGAAACGGCTCTTCCTGGCGATCGCGATGTCGCTGGCGATTTTGCTGGGCTTCCAGATGCTGGTCGTACCGCATCTGCCGAAGCCGCCGCGCCAGCAGATCGCCCAGACGACCGAGACCGAGCACTCCGGGGTAACCCCGCTCGAGGGTGCGCCCGGCGCGGCGGTGCCACCTGCGCCGGCGGCCGAACCTGCCAACGTGCCGCGCGTGAAGATCGATGCTCCACGGGTCGAAGGCTCCATCGACCTGCTCGGTGCCAAGCTGGACGACCTGGTCCTGAAGGACTACCGCGAGGAGATTACGCCGGATTCGCCGCTGGTGCGCCTGCTGGAACCACGGTCGGGGGATCACCCCTACTACATCCAGTATGGCTGGACGGCCCCGGCCGGGGAAACGACCAAGCTGCCGGACAACAACACGACCTGGGCGGCATCGTCGAACGAGCTGGTGCCTGGCAAACCGGTCACGTTGTCGTGGGACAACGGTGCCGGCCTGACCTTCCAGATCGGGCTGTCGGTCGATGACGAATACATGTTTTCCGTTGACCAGACGGTCAGGAACACCACCGGCCAGCCGGTGAAGCTGTTCCCCTGGTCGCGCATCCGACGTGACTACAAGCCCGAGATAGCGGGTTATTACGTCTTGTTCGAGGGCCTGCTGGGCGTCGTCGATGGCACGTTGCAGGAGACCTCCTACGACAAGGCGAAGTCCGAGGGCGAAAAGAGGGGCGGCCTCGCCTACGACGCGCCGGCGACCGGCGGCTGGGCGGGAATCACCGACAAGTACTGGCTGACCTCACTGATCCCGGATCAGGTGCTCGCCTCGCAGGTGAATTTCCGCCACATCGACGATCACGGCGACCATTATCAGGTCGACTACATCGCCACCGATCCGCTGACCGCCCCGTCGAATGGTGACGTGACGACGGTCAGTCATGTGTTCGCCGGCGCCAAGGTCGTGAAGCTGCTGGACCGCTACCAGACCCAGTTCCATATCCCCAGCTTCGACAAGGCGGTGGATTTCGGCTGGTTCTACTTCCTTACCAAACCGATCTTCTTCGCGCTGGATTTCCTGAACGGGCTGCTGGGGAATTTCGGCCTGGCGATCATGGTGTTCACCGTGTTCGTGAAGGCGCTGTTCTTCCCGCTGGCCAACTACTCCTACCGCTCCATGAGCAAGATGAAGCTGCTGGCGCCAAAGATGACCGCGCTGCGGGAGCGTCTGAAGGACGACCCGCAGAAGATGCAGTCGGAGATGATGGCGCTGTATCGGGCTGAAAAGGTGAATCCGGCCTCGGGCTGCCTGCCGATGGTGGTGCAGATCCCGGTGTTCTTCTCGCTGTACAAGGTGATCTTCGTCACCATCGAGATGCGGCAGGCGCCGTTCTTCGGCTGGATCCACGACCTGTCGCAGGTGGATCCGACCAACATCTTCAACCTGTTCGGACTGATTCCATTCGATCCGGCTGCCTACATCCCGCTGCTGCATCTTGGCGCCTGGCCGCTGATCATGGGCATCACGATGTTCCTGCAACAGAAGATGAACCCACCGCCGCCCGACCCGGTGCAGGCGAGGCTGTTCCAGTTCATGCCGATCATCTTCACCTTCATGATGGCGAAGTTCCCAGCCGGGCTGATCATCTACTGGAGTTGGAACAACACGCTGTCGGTGGCGCAGCAATGGTTGATCCAGCGGCGCACGCGGCTGGCCAAACCGTCGCTGGCTCGCACTTGATCCCAGCGCAATCGTCGCCGCAGGAAGCGGACGCGGCAGCCCTTGAAGCCGGCCGCCTGCTGTTCGCCGCCGAATGCCAGTTCTTCTTTGGCGCCCAAAAGCTGGACCAGCTACCGCCGCTCGCGGGCACCGAAATCGCCTTCGCCGGCCGCTCCAATGTCGGCAAGTCGTCGCTGCTCAACGCATTGACGGGACGCAATTCGCTGGCCCGCACCTCGTCCGAACCCGGACGCACCCGCCAGCTCAATTTTTTCAATCTGGGCGACCGGCTGACCCTGGTGGACATGCCTGGCTACGGCTACGCGCGGGCGTCCAAGGACATTAAGGCCGACTGGCAGGGTATGATGTTCGACTACCTGCGCGGCCGGCCGACCCTGCGCCGCGTCATGCTGCTGATGGATGCGCGGATCGAGTTCAAGCAGGCCGACCATGACGTGATGGACCTGCTGGACCGCGCCGCTGTGACCTTTCAACTCGTGTTGACCAAGATCGACAGCGTGAGGCCCGCTGCCTTGGCGCAAAAGATCCAGGAAACCGAGGCCCTCGCCCGCTCGCATGCCGCAGCCTTCCCGCGCATGCTGCCGACCAGCAGCGAAACCGGCGAGGGCATCGCCGAGCTGCGGGCGGAGCTGGCGTCGCTGGCGGCGTAGGGTTCACGCTGCTTCGGCCCGACCCGCGCGACGCGGTCGTTCGCTATCCGGAGCGATCGTGATTTTCCGCCGAGCAGAATTTGGTCTAGTGTCCTGCTCTGAAGTCCGTCGCATCTCGCGGCGAACGCAGGGGACCATCAGGTCACTGAAAACAAATAGCTAGTGTCCCGAATGTGGGGTTCTCGCCAGCTATTGCGAAGGTCGGAGTCGGAACATCAGCGCCTCGCGCGCACCAGAGGGGAGCAACCATGGCCAAACGCAGCGACACAACCCCCGCACCCGAACCCGACGAGATCGACGAGTCGCTGATCCTGCTCGCGGAGATGTTGCTGAGCGACTACTTTTTCGACCCGGACAAAGAGCAGGTCTACAAACAAAAGCTCTCGGCCAGCCGGCCGACCGGGACTGCCGGCGTGCTGCTGGAAGCGGAGACGATCGACGTTCCTGACGGGGAATGCGAACTGCGGATCGAGGGTTTGCGAACCTGGACCCAGTTCCGCGTCGCCTTGTCACACCCAGTGTTCACCGCGATCGTCGAAGGCACCTGGAGCTTCGAGAATGAGGCGCTAAGCCGGACCACGATCAGCCGTACCGGCGACCCCGTGATCATCGAGGCCGCCGTGGAGGCGATGATCGAGGCGATCGAGGGGGACGGTCTGGACGACGCGGAATTTGCCGAGTTCATGGACGGCCTCGACGACGAGGATGACGATGAAGTGCCGTTGATCGGCGACGATCCCACCAAACCGCCGGAAGCAACGTCGGTCGACCGGAGCCGCGTCAAGGCCATCGCCAAGCGCATCGCCCGCAGGCCGGACGGCGATATCAACGTGGAAGACCGCGGTTGGCTGGAGCAGACGCCACAGACACTTCCGGTGATCACCGAAGCGTTGGTCGATACGCTCGCCGCGGCCCGGCGCGACGAGGCCCTGATCCTCGGCTACCAGGGGATGCTGACGCTGCAGCTCGAATTTGTCCGCTATCGCCAGGACCGGGGTTGGGACTGGGCGGACGACATGCTGGAAGCATTCACCGACCGCCTGATCGCGCTGGGCAGGGACTCGACGATCCCCCGGGAGGACTGGTTCATGATGTGCACGGCGCTGTCGGAGGCTCGCGTCCCGGTGACCGACAGCGTCCAGACGGCCCTGGCCGACGCGGGTTTCACACCCGAAGAAGACGCTGGGCCGCCTGAACAGATGATGGCAACCTTGCGCGGCTTCATGGACGAGTTGGCCAAGATGGTGTCCTCGCCGTTCGAAGTCATTCATTCGCTACAAAACGCCGGTGCCATGTTGCCGGCGATGCTGCGCAGCTTCATGGCCACGGAACTGGCGCTTTCACCGCATCCTGTGTTGCGGGACGCGGTGCCGATCATGCTGCTGGATGACGATGACACGGTGCGACGGGGGGCGGCCGCCGCGCTTGAGCAAACGGCCGCCGCGGATACGATGTCGGCGGATGCGTTGCGACGAGCGATCATTTTGCGCAACTGGATCCCCGCCGCCGACCGGGCCCCAGTCGATGCCGCGATCCGTAAGGGCCGGTTGGCCGGGGTTGCCATTGGCGCCTGGCCCGCGCCAACCCCGGATCTTGAATACCACGCCTCGACGATCGACGGATCGGGCGCGCAAAGCATTCTGGCCGTCAGCCGTTCGGGAAAAAAGGCGTTCTTGGGTGGCCTGCTTTTGCGGCACGGCACCGGGGTGGTGGACGCCTGGTCCGATCCGGATATGTCGCGCGGCAAGGTCAACAAGCTGCTGCGGGAGGCGCAGATGTCGGCACTGCATGTCCGCGTTGGCAAGACGTTTGTCGATACGATGGTTCAGCACGCGATCGGCACCGCGGTCGAGCAGGAAGGCGTGCCCCCGGCGCTGCTGCTGGAGATGGCGGAGTTCCTCGGTGGCACCGACTGGAAGGATCGCCGGCTGGATATCAAGGCCGAGGCCGAACGGCTGTTCGACGCGCTGGATCCGGCGGATCGGACGCCGGAGGGTATCGAAGCCGGGCTCGTGCGCGGCATGACCTGGATGTCGAAGGACGACGTGTTCTCTTCCTGGTTCGAGGATGGACCGCAGGTTCAGCAGGCCTTGGCGAAAGTGCCGCGTACCGACCAGATCGCGATGATCGGGCTGGTGATGAACGACATCCTGCCGGACAAGCGTTTGGCGTGGTCCGAACGGTTCCTGATGATGGCCCTGTGGTCGGGGGCTGCGGAAGACGCCAAACAGCAGGTCAAGGCGCGCGACCTGGCGCTGGTGGCGCACGCGCTGGTCGGCGACGGGCCGATTGGCGCCATCCCGGTCATGGCCATCATCGCGCTGCAGACGGTGCGGGCGACGTTGCTCGGGGGGTGGTGATCGGTCGCGCGTGGCGGCCAGCCAACACTGGGGGAACGGCACGCCTGTAAACGCCACGCACCAGCCGGACGACTGCCGCGGCGATCAGGGAATCGGACCTTGTTTGCTTCCGGGCAGGCGTATCAGGCGGCGGCGAGCTCGACGTCGAGCAACGATACGTATTGCTGGCCGGCGTGCATGTCCCGCTCACCCTGCCAACCCTGCGGCTTCGGTCTGGGATAGGACACCTTGACGACACGGAGGCTGTCGACCTGGATGAGTTTGATCAACGATTCGTCCGCGCCGTAGAGTTTGGCGAAACACCGGGCGGAGATGTTCGGATCGTCTTTGTAGGATCGGTACGACTCATCGTCGCGAAAGAACAAGTCGACCGTTATCCAGAACGGCCCGGCATTCTTCGAACGGATATGGCGGCAGACATCGCCCAATCTAGGCATGCGCGGCCTCCCTTCCCGTGGTCGCCGCAAACTCGACCCAGACCAGCCGGGTCAGCTCCAGCGGATCGTCCACGGCGACGACGTGGTTGAGGTTGAAGGCGTAGACTTGCCCACGCTCAATCTCGGCCGGGCTGAACGGGAAAGCATAACTTGGCAGCTCCATTCCCCGGTCGAGGGGAAAATGGAAGAAGCGCGGGTTGCAGGTCTTCGCGATGCGCGTCGCCATCTCCTGCGTCTCCGCGGTCGCGACGAACATCACACCGACTTCGGACGGTGTCGGGGTACCCGCCGGCGGCGGCTGCCCGGACACACCGCTCCAACCATAGAACCGCAGCGAGATGTCGTATTCCCCGGCATGCAGGCCGATCGCGGTTTCGACCCGCTTATGCAGATCAGCGAGCATGCGTGTTTCGAATAGCTCCAGCGAGGCAAGCACCTTGGGATCCCGGATGCCGATGAACATGATGGTCTGGAATGCACCTCCGCCCGCGCCCTCCAGCTTCATCGTGTATGGGCGTTTGTTCCAGCGCGATCCGCTTACGCGGGTGATCCGATCATCAACAGCTTCATAGACGGCATCACTGACATCCAGGATCCCGCCGGGCTCGACCAGGACAAATGGGTCACTGTTCTCGTACAGCATGTGGCTGGAAACAGTATAAGGCGTGCAGCTATTGGCCAGGTTGAGCGGCTCGACCTCGAAATGGTCGGATCCTATACGGAATAACACGCCGCCTTCACGTGGGTTCACCGAACACAGGCCGCCGCACTCGGTGATCTTGGCCGCGTGCCATGACAGGCCGGCCGGGGCGCCGCGCATAATCGGAACGCAACAAAGTACCGCCGTGTCGGTTGTCCGCCCGCCGAGGATGATGTCGGCGCCTTGCTGGAGTGCATCGATGTAGGGCTCGACACCCATCAACGCGACAATGTGGTTGCAGTCGTCAATCGCCGCCTCGGTCAGACTGGGGCTGGGCGCCAATGGACTGATCTTTCCTTCGGCGCACTGCTGTTTTATCTTCAATTTTTCTTGCTCGCTGTACAGCAGGGCAATCTTCGGCGCTATCTGGTTTTCACGTGCCACCTCGATGGCGATGTCGCGCGTCCAATCCACGCCGGAATCGGTCCCCGCCGTTCCGCAACTGCCGATGATCAGAGGCACGCCCGCCTTGAAGGCTGCCGGGATCAGGATCCCGAGATCATGCTTGATCGCTTCCCGACTGACCTTGGAAACGCCACGCGCAAGGTAGGAAGGCCCGCTGTCGGTCGAACCGGCATCACAGGCAATGGCGTCGACGCCCAAGGAGATCCCGCGTTCGACCTGGGCGGCGGTCATGCCGGCGCCGAGGGCACCGGTCGGAACCAGAATCGTTATCATCCCAGATCTCACGCTCATGTCGTCGCGTCCATCGCTTGCTCCGTCTTCAACGGCGGCATGAGGTCTCGCATGCCGGTAAAGTCCATGAAAGACCTTAACGCAGCCGTGATGCCAGTGGATAAAATCTGACGGAAAGAACCGTCATGTTTATCCACTAGCCTTTGATTTGGTGGGCCGATTCACCCAACGCTTGGGAGCCAAGCGTTGGGATCGGACCGATATCGGAATGTTTGGCGGAGGACCGAGGGGAGGCGCGATCGACGAACCTTGACCATTGATCCGGCCCAAGGCTTGACCCGCCGCCGCCACGCCGGGACAGTCGCACCCGGGACAAGGTAGGAGGACGCCATGCCGGCACGCACGGGCGCGCAATATCTGGCCGGTTTACGCGCGCGACGGACAGAAGTCTGGCTGCGCGGGGAACGCGTCACCGATGTCACCACGCATCCGGGTCTGGCCGGCGGTGCGAAGGCCATCGCGTCGCTCTACGACCAGCAATCCGATCCCGCGCTGCGGGACGCGATGACCTTCACCTGCCCTGACAGCGGAGACACGCTGGGCCTGTCCTTCATCATCCCTCGCACGCGACAGGATCTGGAGCGCCGGCGCGTGATGATGCTCAACTGGGCGCGCACGACCTGCGGCATGATGGGCCGCTCGCCCGACTTCATGAATGTGACGTTCGCCTGCTGGGCCGGATCGGCGGACTATTTCGGCCGCGCAAAGCCCGAATTCGCCGAGAACATGCGGCGCTATTACCGCTACATCGCCGAGAATGACCTCGTCCTGACCCATGCGCTGATCAACCTGCAGCGCAGCCGCCATGTCAGCGGCATGTTCAACCTGCAGGAAGGCACCGCGCTTCAGGTGGTGAAGGAGACCTCCGCCGGGATCATCGTCCGAGGCGCGCGGGTTCTGGCGACACTCGGGCCGCTGGCGGACGAAATCGCGGTCTATGCGCCGCGGCTGGCGCAGCATCTGGACCACTACAGCCCGTTCGCGCTTAGCTTCGCCCTGCCCTGTGACACTGCAGGCCTGCGCTTCCTCTGCCGCGACAGCTTCGACCAGGGAAAGTCGCACTTCGACCACCCGCTGGGGTCGCGCTTCGAGGAAATGGACAGCATCGTCTTCTTCGACGACGTGCTGGTGCCGTGGGAGCGGGTCTTCATCAATGGCGACGTCGGGTTGCTGAACGGCACGGCGACGGTCACCCATTCCTCGGCCCACACCTCGCACCAGGGGTGTGCGAAGAACCTGGCGAAATGCGAGCTGGTGCTCGGCGTCGCATTGCTGGTCACCGAGACGCTCGGCAACGCGCACCTGCCGCACTCGGAAGAACGGATTGGCGAACTGGTGATGTACACCGAACTGATGCGAGCCTGCATGCGCGCGGCCGAAGCGGACGCGGAACTGGACGAATGGGGCATCATGTGCCCTGCCCCGTTGCCGGCCGAGACGACGCGCAACCTGTTCATGACCGCTTACCCGCGAATGGTGGAAATCCTGCAGCTTCTGGGGTCGTCCAGCCTGATGATCCTGCCGACCGAGGCGGATATGGGCGGCCCGCTCGCCGAGCATATCGACCAGTACCTGGCGACGGACAACAGTTCGGCCCGCGATCGGGTCAAGCTGTTCCATCTGGCGTGGGATATCTCGTGCAGTTCGTTCGGTAACCGGCAGGTGCTGTATGAGCGCTTCTTCGCCAGCGATCCGCTGACGCGCGCGCGGGCGCTGGCGGCGATATTCCCCAAACAGCAGGTTACGGACCGGGTGCTGGATTTTCTTGGGCGGGACTGAAACCGCATCCGACTGGTGCGAGGTCTTCCTGGCAGCGCGACGCCATTGAGCGTGATCGCCGAAGACCCATCGTTCCCGCGAACCTCAGCACCCATCCACTGCCGGGTGACGCAACAGCCAAAGCCGTTCATGCGCCGCGACCAGACTGTCTTTGGAACGGCGATCTTTCCCCGAGGGGAGGTCGTGGTTACGATTGACCATGAACTCCAGCACGTCCAGCAGCCGTCCCGAGACCTCAATGTCCCGCTGATCGCACGCCTGGTGAAAGGCGATCAGGATTTTGTCGGACAGGCGCCGGGCGTAGCGGGGCTCTGGAGCCTCGGTCATGGCTTCCGTAGCCTTACCCCGGCGCCCACCATTGTCCGGGACAGGTGACCGGCATCGGTCACGTTAACAACGGATCTTGGCCTGGGAATGCTTCCCGCTCGATAACAAGTTAGCAGGCAGGTCATTCGACCATCCTTCTGAGGATCGCGAACAGCAACCAAATGAGAGCCAAAATGGCGCAGCCGACGCCGAATCCGATGGCCGCACCCCAGGCCAAGCCGTTCTGGCCGCTTACCTGTAAGCCAAACAATGCCCCGACCATCATCGCGAGAAACGGGAGAATGACGTTGGTCCCAAGCACTCAAACCTCCTGAAGGCGGCTAGATCGAAGGGCTGCGGGGTGTCGCCCCCGAGCACTTGAATCCCTGATGACCCGGGTCAATCGGCGTTCTCAGGATTGGCAGCGTGCGGCCACCGTTTTTCGTAAGGCATCCGCCTTCCCCATTTCCGACATGCCGCGAGCGTTTCCGTGGTGATTGGATACTTTTCCGAATCACACCAGGAAAATATGTCGAGTCAATGGTTTGATGGTGCCGGCGCACAGAATTGAACTGTGGACCTACTGATTACGAATCAGTTGCTCTACCCCTGAGCTACGCCGGCATCTTCACGGCGCCCGCTATACAATCCCCCCGATCCACAGGCAACCGGCTATGATCGCGGCATGCCCGCGGACCCGATGCAGGAAGCACTGAACGAAGCCCGAGCCGCCAGCGCGCGCGGCGAGATCCCGGTCGGCGCCGTGGTCCTGGGGCCTGATGGCCGCATCGTTTCCCGCGCCGGCAATCGTACCGAAGCAGACAACGACCCGTCCGCCCACGCCGAAATCCTTGCTCTACGCGCAGCCGCCGCCATCAAAGGCAGTCCACGCCTGCCGGATTGCGATCTTTTCGTGACCCTGGAACCCTGCCCGATGTGCGCCCATGCCATCAGCCTGTTCCGCATCCGCCGGCTGGTGTTCGGGGCCTACGATCCTAAGGGCGGCGGGGTCGATCACGGTGCCCGCATCTTCGACGCATCCTCCTGCCATCACCGCCCGGAGGTCATCGGCGGGGTTCGCGAGATCGACGCCAAGACATTGTTGCGCGACTTTTTCCAAGAGAAGCGGCAATAAGCAGCGATGCGGCCTGCCTCCCGGTTCATTGCCCCCGACCTTGCGCGCCTGCCCATCGTCGTCGACGCCCGGGCGATCAGCGTATCGGAGGCCATTCGCGCCGGCCTGTCGGTTGCCGTCATCATCGCCGCCAGCGAATTCCTGGCCTTCCCGCCGTTGCGTGAGGCAGCCCTCGCGGCGCTGCTGACCTGCATGTGCGACCCCGGTGGACCGATCCGCCGCCGCGTTCCCGTTCTGCTGAGCTTTGCCTTGATCGGAGCGGCGGTGACCGGCTGCTATGGCCTGTTACGTGACTTCGGTCCGGACGTCGCCTTGCCGCTCGGCGTGTTCGGGCTGTTCTGCTCGTCCTTCGCACGCATTTACGGGCAGGCCCCGCAGCAGTTGGGCGCACTGCTGAGCACCGTGCAGATATTGTCCCTCGACCGTGGCAACCCGAGCCTGAGGGAGGCCGGCATCCTCGCCGCCGCGTTCATCGGTGGTGCGTTGTGGGCGATCCTGCTCACCCTGGTCATCTGGCGGGTCTATCCGTTCCTGCCGGCCAGGCGCGCGGTCGCGGAGGCCTACCGCAGTTTGTCGGAGCTGGTTCGTGACCTGCACATGCTGGTGCAGACGCCAGCCATCACCGACGCTGCCTGGGAAGCCCATGCCCGCATCCGCCGGCGTGCGGCCCGCGAGGCGATCGAGGCTGCACAGACCGTCGTCATGGACACACTGCGGTCACGTGGGGCCATCAGCAATCGCGCCGCTCAGTCGGTCATCCGGCTGGAGACCGCGGACCAGATTTTCGGCAGCCTGATCGCGTTGAGCGACCTGCTGGAACATGCCTCGCAGAACGAGCGCAAGGTGGCCGAACGGGTGCTGCGCCGGATGCGGCCGGTGTTGCTGACGCTTGGTCGCGGCATGATCACCGACGATCCGGACGCGCGTCGCCGCATCGACCGGGCCATCGACGCGATTGTCGCCGAACTGGGAAATCTGCCCACCGACGCTCCGTTACGCGCGGTGATCGACCGGATAACCGACAGGTTGCGTATCGCGCATAACCTCGCGGTTCCAGCGCAATTCGCACCGGGCGTTGATACTGCCGGGCGGCTGATGCCGTTCTGGCCCCGATTGGTCCGTCCGCTGGCTGCCAATCTGAACTGGCGATCCCCTGCCCTGCGGCATGCCCTGCGCACGGCCGTCACCGCGGCGCTGCCTTTGGCGTTCACGATGTACTGGTTCGCGCCATACGATCACTGGCTGACCATCACCGTCGTCGCGACCATGCAGCCCTACTTTTCCCTGACCTATACGCGGGCAATCGAACGCATCGTCGGCACCGCCGCCGGGGGGCTGATTGCCGCGGGGGTAGGCCTGGTCTGCACATCCCCGCTCACGATCGCAGCGGCGATGTTCCCGCTCGCCATGCTGGCCTTCGCCGTGCGGGCGGTCAGTTTCGGGCTCTTCATGATGGCGCTGACCCCGCTGGTCGTACTGCTGGTGGAGACCGGGGCACCCGACACCGGAGAGTGGACGATCGCCTTCGCCCGGGCTGGCTTGACCGCTATCGGCGGTCTGATCGCGGTCGGCGCGAATTTCCTACTGTGGCCAAGCCGGGAGCCTGATCTGGTGGTGCCAGAGGTGAAGAACGCGATCGCCGCGCACGGTGCTTACGCCGAGGCGGATTTTTCGGTCCTCCTGGGAGAAACGACCGAGGCCGTACTGGGTCAGGCTCGACGCGCGGCGGGCGTAACGACCAATGCATTGGAGGCGCTCATCACGCGCGCGCTTCTGGAGCCGGGCAACAAGAACCAGGACGCGTTGGAGGCCGCGATGGTCGTCGATGCCGGGCTGCGGCGATTCGCAGGGCGGTTGGCGACCCTGCAGCACGACACCGGGCTCGCCGCGAACACGCCGGCGGAGACGTTACGGATTTGGCGTGATTGGATCGGCACTTCAATGCGCTTGCTGGCGTCCGGGAAGACGGTCCTGCCGCCTCGCCCCGGCGGCGCGGAAAACGACGCGTTGGCCAGGATCGCGCGGCAGATCGAGTTGATGTCGGGCGCGATGGAGCGGTTGCGGCAGTAGGCTCGTAGCTCTTTGTTTTCAGTGGCCTTCTGATCCCCTTCGTCCGCCGCGTAATGCGACGGACGAAGGGGGCAGGACATTAGAATGCCAGCCCGGTCGCCTGAACGACCAACGGCAGGGTGCGGACCATTGCAAGTACATCCTCCGGCACGCTTTCGTCCAGCGAGACCAGGCAAATCGCGTCGCCGCCCTGGTTCGCTCGGCCGAGGTGGAAGGTGGCGATATTCAGTCCGGCCCCGGCCAAAGTCGCGCCGAAGCGGCCGATGAAGCCGGGTTTGTCCTGATTTGTCACGTACAGCATGTGCGGTGCGAAGTCGGCCTCCACCTTGATACCCTTGATTTCCACGATGCGAGGACGTGATCCGGCGAACAACGTTCCGGAAACAGAACGCTCCAGCCCGTCGGTTTCCACCGTCACGCGCACCAGGGTCAGGTATTCGGTCGGGCGGTCGTGCACGGTCTCGGCGACATCGATGCCGTGGTCGCGCGCGGCGACGGATGCGTTGACCATGTTGACGCCTTCCATGAGCGGCGACATCAGGCCGGCCAGCATCGCCGCGGTCAGCGGGCGGTGGTTCAAAGCGGCGGCCTGGCCTTCGTATTCGATGGTGACCTTGTGGATCGCGCCTTCGCGCGCCTGGGTCAGTTGCCCGGCGAAGGCGCCCAGCAGACGGCACAACTCCAGGTATGGCTTGAGGCGTGGCGCGTCCTCGGCCGAGACCGAGGCCATGTTGATGGCGTTGGTCACCGCACCGGTCAGCAGGAAATCGCTCATTTGTTCCGCGACCTGAAGTGCGACGTTTTCCTGTGCTTCGGTCGTGGCAGCGCCCAGATGCGGCGTGCAGACGACGTTCTCCAGCCCGAACAACGGCGAGTCGACCGCCGGCTCGGTTTCGAACACATCCAGTGCGGCGCCGGCCACATGGCCGGATTTGATGGCGTCGGCCAGTGCCGCCTCATCCATCAGGCCGCCACGGGCACAGTTGATGATGCGCACACCCTTTTTCGCTTTCGCCAAGGCTTCGCGCGACAGAATGTTCCGGGTGGCGTCGGTCAACGGCGTGTGAAGCGTAATGAAGTCGGCACGCGCGAGCAGCGTGTCGAGGTCGGCTTTCTCGACGCCCAATTCCAGTGCCTTCTTCTCGGAGAGGTATGGATCGTAGGCCAGGACATGCATTTTCAGTCCAACGGCGCGATCCGCGACAATTGATCCAATGTTACCGCAGCCGATCAAACCGAGCGTCTTGGCGGTGAGCTCGACGCCCATGAAGCGGTTCTTTTCCCACTTGCCGGCTTTCGTCGACCCGGAAGCTTCGGGGATCTGGCGTGCCAGGGCGAACATCATGGCGATGGCGTGTTCGGCGGTGGTGATGGTGTTGCCGTGGGGCGTGTTCATTACTACGACGCCTCGCGCGGTGGCGGAACGAATATCGACATTGTCGACACCGATGCCGGCGCGGCCGACGACTTTCAGCCGCGGCGCGGCATCCAGAAGTTCGCGGGTCACCTTGGTGGCGGAGCGGATCGCCAAGCCGTCATACTCGCCGATGATAGCACGCAGATCGGCCGGGGACAGGCCCGATTTCAGATCGACATCGATACCACGGTTGCGAAAAATCTCGACGGCGGCGGGCGACAGCTTGTCGCTGATCAACACCTTGGGCATTGGGTATCCTGATCGTTACTGAGCGGGAGCGAATGAGTCGGCGACCTGGACAGCGGCCCAGTCGAGCCAAGGCAGCAATGCTTCGATGTCGGCGGTCTGCACGGTTGCGCCGGCCCAGATGCGCAGACCCGGGGGCGCGTCGCGATAGGCACCGATCTCGTAGGCCACGCCTTGCTTTTCCAGCAACGAGGCAAGTTGTTTCGCCGCCTTCGCCTGGCCGTCCGGCGGCAACGCGACGAACCATGGCGCAACAATTTTCAG
>JAQGHW010000833.1 GCA_028291505.1 Rhodopila sp.
AGCATATCGCCGATGATTGCCGCGGCAATGATCTTGACCTGATTGCCGGTCAGCGATTTCGCCTGGTCCAGGCGGTTGAACATCATTGTAGTCTCCCCGTCCCGGTTTGGTCCGGGTCATTGCCGGGAACGGTGCCTGAAACCGCGGCTGCGTCAAGCGGCGGACCTTTCCGCCACCGTTAACAACGCACCCTCCAACCGTTTGGCGACTTCATTCGCCATCGACACCGGCGTGGCGGCGAAGCCGATGACCAGACCCTTCATCCGCGGCGGTCCCGGGTAATACGCGGCCAGCGGGGACACCGCGAGTTCGCGCGCCCGGCATGCCCGCACCGCGGCGTTTTCATCCATGTCGTCGGGCAGTTGGGCAACCATGTGCAGGCCGCCCGGGGCTGCCAAAGCCGTGGCATGGCGGACGAAGCGTTCCATCGCTTTCAGCAACGCATCACGGCGACGCGCGTATTCGGTGCGCATCTTGCGGATATGCGGGGACAGCAGGCCCTGCTGCATGAACTCCGCCAGAGTGGCCTGGGTGAATGCGTCGGTGCCGCGATCGGTCAAGGTTCGCAGCCGTACGAACGCCGGAACCAGCGGCGCGGGCACGATGGCGAAGCCAATCCGCAATGCGGGCGCCAGCGTCTTGCTGAAGGTGCCGCAGTAGATCACCTGCCCAGCCTTATCCAGCGTCGCCAGCGGCGGCATTGGCTTGCCCTCCCAGCGGAACTCCGAGTCGCAATCGTCCTCCAGCACCCATGCGTTGGCCCGCCGCGCCCAATCCAGCAGCGCGAGCCGGCGCCCAATTGGTAGGGCGCCGCCCAGCGGAGTTGCGTGCGACGGTGCGACCAATGCCAGCCGTGCATTTGGCGCGATCCGCACCCCCGCAGCCACATCGATCCCCTCAGAGTCGCTCGGGATGGGATTGATCTCGGCACCAGCGGCGAGCAAGGCACCTCGGCCGGCAATGTAGCCGGGGTCCTCGACCCAGGCCGCATCGCCCGGGTCCAGCAACAGATCGGCCGCCGTGCGCAACGCCTGCTGGGTGCCGCTGGTCACCACGATGCAACCTGGATCGGCGACCAGCCCGCGCGTGGCGGCCAGATGCGCGGCTATCTGCTCCCGCAGCACAAGAAGACCCTGCGGCGGCGGGTAGCTGGACAGTTCCCCTGCAAGCGGCTTCATCACGCGGGTCGTGCACCGGGCCCAGGCCTTGACCGGGAATAGGTCCGGCGCCGGCAGGCCACCGGCGAGCAGCAGCCCCAGCGACGAGTCGCGTGCACTGGCGCTGGCCGGAATTTCGGCGAGGCGAGCACCCCTGGCGGACAAGGCAACGGCGGCAACGCGCGGTGTCGCGGCCGGGGCGGGCGCCTGGTCCGGCAGATCCGTCGCCACATAGGTGCCGCTGCCGGTACGGCCGCGGACATAGCCCTCGGCCGCGAGACGCTCATAGGCCAGTACCACGGTCTGCCGAGCGACGCCGAGTTCGTGGGCGAGCGAACGGCTGGGCGGCAGGCGTCCGCCACCGGGCAGGGCACCGCTCAAGATGCTATGACGCAGGTGGTCGAAGACGGCGCTTTGGCGGGTTTGGTCTGGTGCAAGCATCACTTTGGGTCGCCACCGATTGGTCCAATCGAGGGACCCTACGGCATTTTGCTGCAGCTTGGAACAAAAATGCCGTCAGCCACGCGACGAGCCTCTTGCGATCATGGCCTGAGCGGGGCTTTCGATGGGGGCAGATGCGCCCCGCTCTCGAATGCCTCCTGGGGATCAGCAGCCCGTTTCAGTTACAACGCCCTTAAAATATTCCGCCGCCGCCCCGTCACTGACAGGCCAGACATTCCTCATAATCCGTCGCGTTCCCAGCCCCCATCGCCACCAGCGGCAGCCGTCCCTGCGGGTCATCGTTCGCCGGCAGTGTCGCCCCAAGCATCATCCCGATGAATGCCGCCGGTGCGACGCCCTTCTCGCTGACATTGTCCGCCCGAGCGATTGATAGGCTGCGGCAATAGTACAGCGATTTGACGCCCTTCTTCCACGCCATGAAGTGGATCTGATGCAGATCCCGCTTATGCACATTCGCCGGCAAGAAAACATTGACCGACTGACTCTGGCATATGAACGGTGCGCGATCCGCCGCGTGCTCGATAATCCAGCGCTGATCGAGCTCGAACGCCGTCTTGTAAACCGCCTTCTCCTGCTCGTTCAGGAAATCCAGATGCTGCACGCTGCCTTTTGTCAAAGTAATCGACGACCAGACCTCGTCGTTGTCAAAACCTTTCTCGGCCAGCAGCTTCTGCAGATGCCGGTTCCGCACCGAGAAACTCCCCGACAGCGTCTTCTGAAGAAACACGTTCGCCGCGATCGGCTCGATCCCCGGCGACGAATTCCCCGCGATGATAGAGATCGAAGCCGTCGGCGCGATCGACATCTTGTGCGAGAACCGTTCGTTCACACCGTATTCCTCGGCGTCCGGGCAAGCCCCGCGCTCATCCGCCAGCTTCACCGAGGCCGCATTCGCCTGACCCCGGATATGCCGGAAGATCTTCTTGTTCCAGACCTTCGCGACCACGCTCTCCCACGGCACGTTCAGCGCCTGAAGAAACGAGTGAAAGCCCATCACCCCCAGCCCAACGGACCGTTCCCGCATCGCCGCATACCGCGCTTTCTCCATTCCCGGCGGCGCGCGGTCGATAAAGTCCTGCAGCACGTTGTCAAGGAACCGCATGATGTCCTCGATGAACGTCGGATGGTCCTCCCACTCCGCCCAATTCTCCAGGTTCAGGCTGCACAGGCAGCACACCGCGGTACGCTGCTTCCCGTGCTGATCCTCGCCGGTCGGCAGCGTGATCTCGCTGCACAGGTTGGACGTCTTCACCTCCAGCCCAGCCAGCTTGTGGTGCTCCGGCCGAGCATTGTTCACATGATCGGAGAACACCAGGTATGGCTCGCCGGTCTCGATCCGCGCCGTCAGGATGCGCACCCACAACGCCCGGGCCGAGATCGACCGCACCACCGATTTGTCCTTCGGCGACAGCAGCGACCATGGCTCATCGTTCTCCACCGCACGCATGAACGCGTCAGGGATCTGGATGCCATGGTGCAGGTTCAGCGCCTTGCGGTTCGGGTCGCCCCCGGTCGGACGCCGGATCTCGATGAATTCCTCGATCTCCGGGTGCCAGACCGGCAAATACACCGCCGCCGAACCGCGCCGCAGCGAGCCCTGGGAAATCGCCAAGGTGAGGCTGTCCATGACGCGGATGAACGGAATGACGCCCGATGTCTTGCCGACCGCGCCTACTTTCTCCCCGATCGAGCGCAAATTGCCCCAATATGACCCGATGCCGCCGCCCTTGGATGCAAGCCAGACATTCTCGTTCCACAGCCCCAAAATGCCGTCCAGGCTGTCGGACGCCTCGTTCAGGAAGCAGGAAATCGGCAGCCCGCG